>JBAYVY010000026.1:0-18701 GCA_041674345.1 Phycisphaeraceae bacterium
AACGTGCGGTCCACGATGGAGCCGTTCGGGTATGTGATCTGTGTCAACAGATTGCGAGCAGAAAAGGGGGATGAGTACATATGTTGACGGCGAGGGGGCGGGTGTGTAAGGTGGGGGCATGGCCGGAAGCACGAGACAACAACCCGGCGGCGTGGTGTTTCACGTTCTCAATCATGGCAGGATTCCTAAACATATGTACTCATCCCCTTTTCTCGGCCCAACCGGTGAAGGGGCGATTCACGCTTCACTGGTGCCGAAGAAAACGAAGCGGGCGCTGCTTTCGGTGAACGTCGCGCGGATGTGCGCATGGCCCTTCGCATCGAGCGTCACGGTTACATCGTCGGTGGCGATCCATCGCGGATCGACCGGCTGCGACGTCACATAGTCGTAACCGCCCGCCTCGCAGGCGAAGATCACCACCGCGCCGCGATGCGAGTCGGCATCGATTTTCTCGTGAATCTCCGGGCTTCCGCCTACGCGCCCGGTACACACCGGATCGCTGCGTGTGATATCGGCGGCCACCTGTTTGTAAATGCCCAACCACCGGCCGAACAGCGTGACGCCCTCCGCGCTGACGTTCAGCAGGTCGCCCCAGATGCCGTTCTGGCCGAGGATCAGCGAGCCGATGGAGATCAACTGGAACGGCTGCGGATCGTCGGGGAAATAGTGCGACAGGAACAGCACCGACGCGATCCACTTGTCCAGCGTCAGCGGCGTGCGACAAATCCACCCGCGTGCCGGACCTGGGAAAAAGAACGCATTGTTGTTGCCCGGCGGCGGCTTGGGAATGTTCAGGTTGTGATAGTAAGGCCCGTTGTTAATCAGAAAATATTTTCCGGCCGCCAGAAAGCCCAGCCCCACGAAACGGTGGCCTTCGGTGATATCGAAATCGACGATGGCCTGCGGACATTCCGCGCACAGCCGATCCACGACGCGGATCATGGCGCGGCCCTGTTCAAAGGCGTAACAGTCCAATCGCTCGGCGGCGCTGTTGTCCGGCGAACCGTGCTGATGCTCGCCGCTGTCGCAGCCATATTGCTGGATGGCGTCCCACTTGAAGTACGTCACGCCGACCTCGCGGACCAGCCGGATCAGTTCGTCGGCGAACGCCTCCCAGTAGCGGCTGGCCAGACACATGCGGTAGGACTTTTCCGTCTCCCAGATTCCGATCTGCTCCGGCTCCCGGCCCTCCATGCGAACCGGACATTCGGGATGACGGGCCAGGATGTCGCTGCTCAGCGCCGCGGCGTTGTCGAACCACAATCCCAGCTTCATGCCGTAACCGTCGAGCTTGGCTTTGATGCGTTTGAGGCCGTCGGGGAAGCGTTGGCGGCTGACGCGCCAGTCGCCGGTCTTTTCGTACCAGCCGGTGTCCATCACGAACACGTCGATGCCCATGCGGTGCGCCACGTCGATCTCGTCGAGCATTCGCTGCTCGTTCATCGAATCCAGGAACCGGCGATTGTTCCACCACTTGTTGCGCTCCTGGAAATTCCACGTGTTGTAGAAAATGTAGGGCTTGCGGCTGGTCAGGTTCGGCGACATCTCGTCGAGCACGAACCGCCGATACACCGACGCCATGCGGTCGGAATCTCCCGCCGCCGCGCCGAGCTGGAAC
Source organism: Phycisphaeraceae bacterium (assembly GCA_041674345.1). Lineage (GTDB taxonomy): Bacteria > Planctomycetota > Phycisphaerae > Phycisphaerales > Zrk34 > JBAYVY01. Next base: position 1,619 of record JBAYVY010000026.1, read on the forward strand.
CAGATCGTATCGAACGGCGCGTCATCGCTGAACGACCGGCCGTGATGGTAATTGCCCTTGACCGCGGCCAGCGTGACCGAACGATCAGCGTGCAGGTGGAATTTCAGGAACGCATCGGGAACCTGCGATCCGTGCTCGTAGGCGATCAGCACGGTCTGTTCGCGATCGCCGGTCGTGAGCATCGGCCCCATCAACGCTATTTCGTTGCGGAAATCGGCCTCTTTCACCGGCCGCTCCGACAGACAGAAGCTATGCACACTTTCGTTGAATTCGCTGAAGCGTACTTCCATCGCATCGGGCATCGCGGAGCAATCCACGCCGAGGTAACACAGCGCGTCGCGTCCGTCTGGCTTGGTCAATTGGCGGCCCCGTTTGCTTCGCAGTTCGTATTTGAAGCGGACGATCGACGCATCCGGCGCGGCGCGGAAGACGATGCGCAGCGACAGGTCCGCGTCGGCAGTGAACGTTCCTTCGTAAGCGAATTCATGCACCCGGCCGAATTGACGCGCCGCATCGGCGACCGGATGGACGTCGGTCAGCGCGGCGGGAACGGATCGGCCGTCGATGTGAAAGACCGGGGGCGTCAGCTTGACCGGGTTCGCCAAACCGGGAGCGGTGAATTGCCACAGCGTATCGGGCGCGGCGGCCACAACGATGTTGGAGAAAAGATCGGTTATCATAGGAGGAAAACGGTAACCGTTCACGGATTTCAATGCAACAGGGCGGGCTTGCGATATAGCTGGGGATGACGGATGACCAGATCGAATCGTTGAGCGAGCCACAGTTGATCGCGTTGGTGCGTGAACCGCTCGCGCGTCTGGGGCGACTGGAGGTTCGGGTTGCCGGGCTTGAAGCGGAGAATGCGCGGTTACCATTCATGATTGCCGAGGGCATCGTGGGCATTTGCTCGACATGATGCGGGGGTCTATCATCGGCGTTCATGGCTTGGGAGTCCCGCATCGCCGATGAGTCGGCCAGGCGACTGGCGCTGGCGGTCGTCATGCTGACGCTGCTGGGCGGTTCGGTTGCGCTGGCGATGTGGATGACGGTTTCGCGCCGGCCGGAGTACGATCCGGGCCGGCCCACGCACCCATTGGGGCGGTTTGAATTCGCCTTGCCTGGCAACTGGCGGGTGTCCGAATCGCCGTCCGGTCGCTGGGGGCGAGGCGGCGAACAGGGCCGGGCGATTTCGTTCCAGGCCGATCCGCCGGACACGTCACAGTTGAATATCGTGGAGTTGTCCGACCATCACTGGCGTGTGCCGCTGTCGGCGATCATCGACGTGCGCAACCAGCAAATGCCGGGCATGGCATCGGTGGATGAGCAGACGCTGGGCTACGGCCCGTTGAGCGTGCTGAGACAGGGCCTGCTCCAGCAGGGCCGGATGCCCGATGGTCGGATCGTGACGCGGAAGCATGTGCTGGCGGCGGCGACGGTGGACGGGCAATCGTATCTGGTGTTCGACCTGACAGGATGGGGCGAATTGCGATCCACCGATATTTATCTGATTCAGCAGATCGCGCTGTCGGTCACCGACACACGATACACGAGGGTCGAGGGGCGGTCGGTGACAATGGCCAACGCGCGGATCGTGCTGCCGGAACACCTGCTGGCGTTGCGACCGAACGACGCGACGGGTGCTGAACCCGCGGAAGATTCCGGTTCCGGAGGCGGGGGCGATTCCGGGGGCGGGGGTGTGTCGGTGTTGATCGCGCCGGAATCGAGCACGCAATTTTATCGCATGCACTTGTCGGTGGTGGAAACGCAACTGCTGCGAAAGCAGTGGGAGGAACAGGGCATCGCCGAGGCGAAGACCGCCCCGACGGCCAAGCTGATCGAAGCGCAGTTGAAAGCGCGTTATCTGACGGCGAACAACCGTCGGCCCCCGATCAGCGCGATCCGCACGCTGAACCTGGGCACACGGAAGGTTCAGGTGATCGTGCTGGATGACGCCCGCCGGCACGGTTGGCAGCGCGAATGGTGGGCGACGGAACTGGACGAGCAGCACGTGCTGATGCTGGAACTGCTGGCCGACGTGCGGGCGATCGGCGTCGCCAATCAATCGGCGGTCATGCTGGTGCGCGACATTGAAACCGATGCGCCGGGCAACCAACCGCCTGCGTCGAACCCGCCGGAGAACCCCGCGCCATGAGACGATGCCTGTCGATGATGATGTTGGCGATTTGCGTGATGCCCGCCGTTGCCGCCGCACAGTCGCAAGAGAACGCGGACAATCTGCTGAGCGACACGCGATGGCAGGATCAGGCGTTCGGGGTGTCGCTGCTTCCGCCGCTGGATTGCAGGATGATCGAGCAGACCGGCGACGATTATCTGCTTCGCATGGTCAACGCCCAGATGCCGTATCAGATCACCGTGGCGGTTCGGCGAAGCCGCTCGGCGCAAAAGCTGGACAACATCGCGGAGATGTCCAAGGCGCAGATACTCAACGCGCAGGGCCGGGCGATCCTGTTGGAGCACGTGCCGCTGAAAGTGGCGAATCTGCGGGCGATGCGGCTGTATTACCAGGTCGAGCCGGTGGGGAACAAACCCGCGCTGATCGGACAAACCATCGTGGAAATCAATCCCTTCACATTCGCCGTGGTGCAGGTCGAAGGAGCCGCGCAACAGATACAACCGCTGCGCGCGATTTACGAAGCGGTGGTCCGTTCCGTGGAAATCGCCGATCAGGAGGCGATCGCCAAACAGCGGGAACAGGCCGTCACCCGTTCGTCGCAGTGGCGAAATCAACTCACCGAACAGATGATCGCCGCTGTGCTGAATGTCGATCGGTATTTCCGCATCACCGAAAACGACAAGGACATCGGCTGGATGCACATCGTCAGCGCTCCGGGCGAATTCAATCATCTCAAGGGCTTCCGCGTCACCGTGGAAACCTCGCTCCGTCTGACCGACGCCCGGCTCGATTCCAAGGCCGAATACTTCACACCCTACGCCGGTCCCGTCGGCGAAGCATGGAAAGTCAGCACCACCCTCCGTCCGACCCATCCCACGCAACCCGTCCGCACCATCTGGGAAATCGGCACCGGCGCCACCGACGCACTGGAAATCCGCATCGACGGCACCGGCGGCGTCGAATCCAAAAACATCAGTTTCCCCCGCCCACCCAACGGCTATCTCACCCAAACCGAACTCTGGCTCCTGCCTCAACTGCTGCCCCACCAGGCCGCCGCGGAGTTCGGCTTCTATTGCTACAACTCCAACACCCAACAACTGGCCTACCGTTACGACCGCGTCACCCCCGCGCTCGCCGGTTTCCAGCTCGCCAGCCGCATCGCTCCCAACGCGCCGGAACTCAAAGCCCTCTGCGACAACCGGGGCCTGATCGTCGAAAAAAATCTCGGCAACAACCGCAAACTCATCGCCACCAATCTCCAGTCCCTCGAAAAACTCTGGAAACTCCGCGATTCACGGTAATCGCCGAAAAGCAAAACAGCATGACAGCAAAACAGCAAAACATAAGTTCGCCACTTTCGCTTGTTCCGCTGTTCTGCTGTTCCGCTGTTCCGCTGTTTTAACCCCCGCCCCCCCCGAACCCCGAAACCCGAAACTCCATTATGCCTTCAATCACCTACGACGGACAAAGTTTCATCATCGACGGTCGCCGAATCTGGCTGGTCAGCGGCGCGATCCATTACACCCGCACGCCGCATCAGCTTTGGCGCGATCGCATCCGCGCCGCCAAACAGGCCGGGCTGAACTGCATCGAAACCTACGTCTTCTGGAACGCCCACGAACCCCAGCCCGGACGCTATCGCTTCGACGGTGATCTCGATCTCCGCGCCTTCATCCAAATCATCGCCGATGAAGGCCTGTATTGCATCCTCCGACCCGGCCCCTACGTCTGTGCCGAGTGGGACTTCGGCGGGCTGCCCGCATGGCTCGGCCGCGAAAAAGATGTCGCCCTTCGCCAGTCCCATCCCACCTTCCTTCAACACGTCGCCCGCTATCTCGACGCGGTGATGCAACAGGTCCGCGATCTTCAAATCACCCAGCCCGAAGGCGGCCCCATCCTCCTGATCCAAAACGAAAACGAATGGTTCTGCCACAACGATGACGAGGGGGCCGCCTACCTCGAAGAACTCTCCCGCTACCTCCGCGAAGGCGGCTGCGCCGTTCCCATCATCAACTGCAACAACCTCTGGCAACACGTCCCCGGCACCATCGACTGCTGGAACGGCTGGGCCAATATGCTCCGCGATCTCCGCCAGCTTCACCTCGCACAACCCGACGCGCCCCGCCTGGTCACCGAACTGTGGCCCGGCTGGTTCGACGCCTGGGGCCGCGAACATCAACGCGCCAAATCCCCACAGCACGTCCTCCAACGACTCGCCGAGGTCGCATCCACCGGCTCACAATTCAACCTCTACATGTTCCACGGCGGAACCAACTTCGGCTTCACCGCCGGTCGCACCGTCGGCGCGCCCGATCAATACATGACCACCAGCTACGACTACGACGCTCCCCTCACCGAAGCCGGCGGTCGCGGCAAAAAATATCTCGCCGTCAAACGCATCTGCACCTTCCTCTCCCAGTTCGCCTGTGTCATGGCGCATCTGCGACCCGACGTGCATCCCGCTTCGCTCATCCCCTCGCACAGCAAACCAGCCGTCATCCACCAGTCCGGCTCACAGGGCGATGTCGTCTTCATCATCCGCGAAGAACCCGCCAAGCCCGATTCCGTCAACCTCCTCACACCCGCCGGTCAAATCTTCACCGTCCACCTCGGCCACGACACCGCCGCATGGGTCGCACTCAACGTCAACCTCAACGGCAAAGCCACACTCGACTTCTCCAACCTCCGCCCTTACGCGCTGCTCGACAATCAACTGCTCGTCCTCTTCGGACCCGCCGGCTCCGAAGCCCTCGTCTCCATCAACGGCGCCATCCTCCAGCAAACCGTGCCCGCCGGCTCCACCCCCCTGCTCTGCGAACACGAACACGTCCACCTCGCCATTCTCAACGACACGCAACTCGACTCCGCCTACATCACCGCCGACAACACCCTCATCGTCGGCTGCGCCGGTCTCGACGCCCACGATCAACCCATCCGCGGTCCGCACGCTTCCTGCTCACGCATCCAATCCGACGGCTCGGCCAAACAACACCGCTTCCAACCCGCCCCCAAAAAATCCGCCGCCGCGCCCAAACTCGCCGCCTGGCAACACGCCGATCTCCAACCCTTCATCGACGGCTCCGCCCCGCGCTTCGCCTCCATCGACGGCCCACTCTCCCTCGAAAAATGCGGCGCCGATCTCGGCTACGGTTGGTATCGCCTCTCTGTAAAATCCCCCGCCGCCCGCAAAGTCAACCTCCTGCTTCCGGGGGCCAACGACCGCCTCCATCTCTATCGTCACGGCAAACTCATCGACATCCTCGGCTTCGGACCCGCCGCCACCGATCAACCCCTCCCCCTCAATCTCCCCAAAGGCGACACCGATCTGGTCTTCCTCGCCGACAACCGCGGCCGACTCAACTACGGCACCAACCTCGGCGAATCCAAAGGCATCTTCGCACCCCCCTTCCACGTCACCCCCCTCCCACTCCCCAAACCCCTCATCACCCACGAACCCCGCATCGACCCCTTCGCCCTGCCTTTTCCGATTCCGGGGGCGGGGGCGATTCCGGGGGCGGGGGCCAATCGCAATTACATCCCCCACTGCCGCAAAGGCGACCGCGCCCATCGCTCCCGCATCACCTTCAACCTCAAACTCACCGGCAAACAATCCCTCGTCCTCTTCCTCCGTCACGACCGCCCCCGCTCCGTCATCCTCATCAACAACCACCCCCTCGCCATCGACGGCGGACAACTGCTCACCGAACGCTTCATCATCCCCGCCAACCTCCTCAAAAAAGACGCCAACTCCCTCACCCTCGCCGTCCTCGACTCCTCCCCCGCCCATTACGACATCTCCCAATGCCTCACCCTTTTCCAAGCCGATGAACTTCCCGTTAGTGCATGGTTTTACGCACGCTGGCAAATGCCCGAAAGTGCCCAGTTCAAAAAAACTTCCAAACAACTCCACCCAGCGCCCTGCTGGTATCGCACCACCTTCTCCGTCAAATCCACCGACACACCCCTCTGGTTCGAGCCGCGCGGCCTGACCAAGGGCCAACTCTACCTCAACGGCCATAACATCGGCCGATACTTCGTCGCCACCCCCGCCGGCAAGCGCGTCCCCCCCCAATCCCTCTACTACCTCCCCGAACCCTGGCTCAACACCCACGCCGAAAACGAACTCATCCTCTTCGACGAACACGGCAAATCCCCCGCCTCCTCCAAACTCATCCACGACGTGTTCGCCCCCTTCGACGACTGGTAATCGCACCCCATAACCCCCAAAACACCACGCCACGCTTGCCTCTACGCCTTCATCTTCCTGAAAACGGTTGTTGTTGACTCAAGCAATGCAGCGCCCCCAATCCCACCACCAAAAACTCGCTCCGCACCGGCACGATCACCCGATCCCCGCACGCCTCCTCCATCACACGCAACGCCCGCTCATCGCTCGTCTGCCCAAACACCGGCACCAGCACCGCCTCATTCACCATCAAAAAGTTCGCATAACTCGCCGGGCACGGATTCACCCCGCCCGGCCCAAACCGATCCGCCGGAAACTTATAATTCACCCCCCCCGGCCCCGGAACCGGCAACTCCACCAACTCAATCTTATGACCCGTCTCCAATCTCGCTTGCCTCAACGCCTTCCAATTCGCCTCCAGCATCTCATAATCCGCGTGCCCCTTCGGCGCCCGTATCGCCACCACCCGCTCCGCCGAAACGAACCTCGCAATGTCATCCACGTGCCCGTCCGTGTCATCCCCGATGATCCCGCCCGGCAACCAGATCACATGCCACGTCCCCAACGCCTCATGCAACTCCTTCTCTATTTCCTCCCGGCTCATTCCGGGGTTTCGTTGCGCCCGGGGGCGGGGGTTGAACAGGCATTGCTCCGTCGTCATCACCGTCCCCCGCCCGTTCACGTCAATGCTCCCTCCCTCCAGCACCATGTCATGCACCCAAATCGGCACCCCCAACTCCTTCGCCACCCGCTGCGGCACAACATCATCATCTCCGTACTCCCCACCGTACTTTCCCCCCCATCCGTTAAACACAAAATCATGACACCCTAATTCGCCCTTTTCATTCACCACAAAAATCGGCCCGTAATCACGAATCCACGAATCGTTCGTCTTGATCTTATGATTCCCCGTCAGTTCCACCCGCGCGAACCGCGCCACCTGCGACATGAAAAAATCATACTGCTCCCTCGCCTCCTCCATACACCCAGGCCAGGTCTCCTCATTATGCGGATACGTCAGCCAAACCGCCTCCACCCGCTCAAACTCCCCAGGCATCCGATACCCCCCCGCCTTCGCGCTCCCGCTCAACTCCCGCAACCCATCCACCACTCGAACATGCTGCGTCATTTTTTCGCCTACATTTCTCGTATTGCATAAGCACGGGATGACGCCGTCTTCGGCGGCAGACCGTGATAGCGACCCGATTCTTCAAACATCCCCCTCCGAATACCGCTTCGTCAAATCCCCATATGCGTCAATCCGCCGATCCCTGAAAAACGGCCAGCCCAATCGCTGCTCCTCAATCTTCCGCCGGTCCATCTCCGCAATCAAAATCTCCCGCTCCTCCCCTCCCGCTTCCGCGATCACATCCCCCGACGGTTCAACAATAAAACTGTGACCCCAAAACTTCAACTCCCCCTCCACGCCGACCCGGTTCACCGCCGCGACGTAAACACCATTGGCGATCGCGTGACTCCGCTGCATCGTCCGCCAAGCCGCCAACTGCTGTCGCCGCGTTGTCTCGGTTTCACCATGCGTTCCCGCCCCGCCATCCGCCGACGTGCGTGTGTACCACCCGATCGCCGTCGGATACAGCAGCACCTCCGCCCCCCTCATCGCCGTCAGCCGCGCCGCTTCCGGGTACCACTGATCCCAGCAAATCAGCATCCCCGTCTTCACCGCCCCCAAATCCTGCGCCCGAAACCCCAGATCGCCCGGCGTAAAGTAATACTTCTCGTAAAACCGCGGATCGTCCGGTATGTGCATCTTGCGATACTTACCCGCGATCTCACCCGCCGGGCTGGCCATGATCGACGTGTTGTGATAAATCCCCGCCGCCCTCCGCTCAAACAACGACGCGCTGATCCACACCCCCAGCTCCTTCGCCAACTCGCAAACCTTCCGCGACGCCGGCCCCGGTATCGGCTCGGCCAATCCGAAACACCGGTCATCCTCCGCCTGGCAGAAATACCGCGTTGCGAACAACTCCTGCGTCACGATCAACTTCGCCCCCTTCCCCGCCGCCTCCCTCGCCATCTCCCCCATCAACGCGACATTCGCATCCTTGTCCATCGAACAAGCATGTTGCAACAACGCGATCTTCATCGTCTGTGCGCCCATTCCCCCCCATTGTATCCGAACATGTTCCCCCATCCCGCCGAAACCCCCGCCACATTGCCATTCGGGCTTGCCTCAACGCCTTCAACTTCCGTGGGCCGCTCGCGGCTTCGCGATCCCTACTTCCCCGCCAACACCATCTGTTCCCCGAACATCTTCACCCACTTTTCGCTCACCCCCCCATCCGTAATCACCATCTCCAACTCCTCCACCCCGCACACCCGCGCCAGCGACTTGCGCCCGAACTTCCCCGAATCCATCAGCAGTACGCTCCGCGCCGCCTGACGCAACATCACCTGCTCCACCTCCGCCATCGCCAGGTTCTGGTTGTAACAACCGTCGTCATAAATCCCCGCCAGAGAAAACAGCAGCAAATCCGCGTGCAACTCCCCCAACGCCTTCGTCGCGATCGGCCCGACCAATACCCCGCTCCGCGGATACAGCGTCCCCCCGATCAACACCAACTCCACCCGCTCATCATCCGCGAACAACCCCGCGATCGTCAGCGAATTGGTCACCACCTGAAGCGGCCTGGCCTCGATCAGCCGCGATGCGTAATACACCGTCGATCCCCCGTCCAGAAACACCGTCATGCCCGGCTCAACCCACTTCGCCGCCTCACGCCCGATCGCCTGCTTCTGCTCCACCTGTTCGTTCATCCGTTCCGACAACACAATGCTGTGCTGACGCTGACCCCGGTACACCGCCCCCCCATGCGTCCGCTCCACCAATCCACGCTCCTCCAGCGTCTCCAAATCCCGCCGAACCGTCGAGACGCTCACCCCCAACGCCTCGCTCAACGCCTCCAGCTGCGCCGCCTGGCGCTGACGCAGTATCTCCAACACACGCTGTTGTCGTTCGATCATCAGCATCAACGATTTCCCAGCCGCTTGCGGCTTCGCGCCCCCCCATCCGTCGGAAACTCACCTTCCAATCGCCATGATCTGATCCGTGATCGACTGCACCATCGCCTCAAACTCGCTTTCGCTCACGCCGCCTTCCTGATGGGTCACTTCCCCGCCGTTGCATTCGCAACGCGCGCTCATCGGCCTGACATCAAACATCGCCAAAAACGGCTCGTTCTGCTTGCCCCCCACGCATCCCTCCGGCGCGCAACTCAACCGCGGATCCGTGAACCCGAGCTTCGTCTTCACCTGCAACAACTCCGTCATCTGCTCCGCGTTCAACACATTCGCCTTGCCGATCTGCTTGGTCAAAAGCAGAACCCGGCAATACGCATCCAATATCTCCAGCTTGTAATACGCCCCGATCAAATCCTTGTCGAAACTCACCGACCCGTGATTCCCCATCAGCACCGTGTTCGTTTCCGGCCCGATCAGCGGAATGATGCTCGCCGGCAGATCGTCCGTACTCGGCGTGGCGTACCGCGCCGTCGGAACACGCCCCAGAAACACCTCCGCCTCCGGGTGAATGCCCTCCGGCAGCGGAATGTTCGCTATCGCGAACGCCGTCGCATGGGGCGGGTGGCTGTGAATCACCGCCCGGATGTCAGGCCGGTGCTTATAAATCGCCACATGCACTTTCCGCTCACTCGACGCCTTCCACGGGCTGTTCTTATCAAGAGGCGTGCCGTCCATGTCGATCGTGCAAACCTGCTCCGGCTTCAACATGCCCTTCGATATCCCGCTCGGTGTAATCAGCACGCGGTCCTCCGACACGCGCACCGAGTGGTTGCCCTCGTTGCCCGCGCAGAAACCCTTCATCCAAATGCGCTCGCCGATCATGCACAAATCTTTTTTCACCTGAAACATATTCATCGCCATCGGTCACCTCGTCATTCACACAAGTAGTTTCGCATCCGCCGTCACCGCGTCCAGTATCGCCACGCAATACGCATCAACGGGGTGATCGTCCGGCCACCAGGGCATTGCCGCCTCACGCCCCTCGCTCACCGCGATCAGACAATCCACGCCCGCGCCCAGTTCATCAAACACCACCAGCGATTCCGCCATCGCCGCCTTGCGTCGCACCCGGATCGCGGGTGTTTTCACGCCGCCCGCGTCCAGCGCTTCGCACAGCAACAAACGCCCCACGGGAAAGTCCGCCTCACGCGGCCCCAGCGTCACCGTGCCCATGACACGCGCTATTCGCATGACGCCAACTCCTTCAATTGCCGCTCAACCCCCGTCAATTCAGGCCTTTTCGCGCTGGTGAACCGCTCGGCCATCGCCAGCATCGACCGGAATCCGTGATGCGGGTACTCGACGATCATCACGTTCGCGCCGAGCAATTCGACGCCCTGCTCCACCGCCTCGCCGCACGTCGCGACGACCGCCCGCAACGACGGACAACGATTGGCGTAACACACCGCCAGCGCTGCCGACGGCACGAACAGAATCGCGCCCGCCGCCTGCCCGCCGCGCACGCGCCGCGCCGCGTCACGCACCGCCTGATGCAACTGCGAGGCGTCGTGTCTCGCGCCCAGCGGCGTCAATGTTTCACGCAAATGCGTCGTCAGTTTTTCGACCGCCTGGCATCGGCCGTCGATCCACCAAAGCCATGTGTTCGATTGCGGGTTGCGGATTGCGGATTGCGGATTGGAAACGCGTTTCACCGTCATGCGACGTTCTTTGACGCGGTCAGCGCCGAGCGGGGTTAGTTTCGATTTCGCGTCCAGCACCAGCGTGTCGCCTTTGATCGCATCGACCATCGCGGCGGTGATGACACCCGACAATGCCGCCGGTTCGGGTTGCTTGTTTTCACTTTTTTCGGTCTGGTTCAAATCGGGTCGATCCGTGAACTTGCTGTAATCGCCGGTGCAAACACCAAGGGGCGCATGGATGTCCGCCGGCGTTTGTGCCGGATTCCCCGTGTTTTTCAGGGCTTGCAGCACCATTTGCGTGATGCGATCGGCGAGTTGAGGGTCGAACTTCGTCATGGCGTCACCCCCTGTTGATAGGCCCGCACGTTCCCGATGCTGTCCAGAAGGCCGATGGTGTACCAGCGGGCGGGGCTGTTGCTGTGGCCGATCAGGTCGCGCAGGCCCCGACCGTCGGAACTGATGAGTACCACGTCGCCCGCGCCGGCCCCCATCTGATCGAGCATCAACTGCGGATCGCCCACCGGTCGCAGCCGCGCATCCAACTGTTGCCCGATGAGCAGACGCTGACCCCGCAGCGACGGATGTCGCACGGTCGCGGTCGCATTGCCTTGGATGAGGGCGAGTTGCATGGGGCAGGGGCTAGGGGCTAGGGGTTAGGGGCTGGGGTTAGATCACGCGGAGGGCGCCGGCGATGGTGGCGCGGCGGAAGCGGGTGAAACTCAGCGGCGTGGTGATGCCTTCGCCGGTGGGCGTCGCAATTGAGTAACTGAGATACCCTTCGCCGCCGATGCCCAGTCCGGCGGTGGACGGGCCGTTGACGACGAACAGGGTGGTGTTCATCACCTTGCCCATTCGGGTGATGGTGTTGAGGTTGTTGGAGTGGATGATGGCGGTGTGCCCGAAGCCGTGTTCGTGCTTGATCGCCAGTTCGATGGCGCGATCGACATGGGGCACGCGGACGAACGGCACGAAGGGCATCATCTGCTCTTCGGGGACGAACGGGTTGGATTCATCGGTTTCGCCGAACAGCAGATCGACGTTTTTGTTCAGCAGCGACATGCCGGCGGCTTGCGACAGGACGGAGCAATCCTTGCCGACGAAATCTTTGCTGACGTGCGTGTGGCCGTTTTCGGTGACAAACGCGGCCTTCGTCAAAGCGGCGATTTGGGAGGCGGTCAGACGCACCGCCCCGGCCCGCTCCATCGCGGCCATCATCTGGTCGAAAACGGATTCGACGACGAACACTTCCTTTTCACCGATGCAGAGCAGGTTATTGTCGAACCCGCCGCCGGTGATGATGGAGCGGGCGGCGTTGTCGAGATCGGCGGTTTCGTCGATGACGACCGGCGGGTTGCCGGGACCGGCGACGATGGCGCGTTTGGTTTGTTTCATCGCGGCCCGCGCCACGCCCGGTCCGCCGGTGGCGACCAGCAGCGGAATGTCGTCATGGCGGAAGATTTCTTCGGCGGTGCGTAAAGTCGGGGGAATAATGATGCAAAGCAGGTTTTCGATGCCGAACCGCGCGGCGATCGCGCGATTGTAGGTTTGCACGGCCAGCGCGGCGCAATTGGCGCCGGACGGATGCGGATTGAAGATGACGGCATTGCCGGCGGCGATCATGCTGACGGCGTTGGCGGTGAGGGTCGGAATCGAATGGGTGACGGGCGTGATGGCGCCGATGACGCCCCAGGGGGCGAGCTCGTCGAGGGTGATGCCGTCGTCACCGCTGTGGGCGGCGGTGCGAAGGTATTCGACGCCGGGTACGCCGGGCAGTATTTCGAGTTTGGTGATCTTATGATCGAGCCGGCCGACTTTGGTCTCTTCGAGTTCGATTCGGCCCCACTGCTTGCTATTTTCGACGACGAGTTTTTTGATGAGTTTGATGATGCCGTCGCGCATGTCCAGCCCGCCGGCGGAGAGTTTGCGGAAGGCGGCTTTGGCGGCGATGACGGCGGCGTCCACGTTGTCGAACAATCCATCCTTGCCGCCCCCGACCCCGCCCCCGGAAGTTGATACGGAGGGCGCGGCGGGGGTCTGGTTCAACTGTTGCAAGACCTGCTGGACGACGGTTTGAATGAGCGTGGCTTGATCCATAAGGGATCGGCTCCATATCGGCGGATGCTAAGCCGCGAGCGGCTACAAGGGGAGAAGTTTTTTACCATTCACGACGGCTTCATCGACGAGTCCGACGACCACGGCGTCGATGGGCATTTTGGAGCAGCCGGCCATGAGGCGGGCGCTGGACCCTTGCACGATGAGCACGAGTTGTCCTTCGCCGGCCCCGATGCGATCGACGGCGACGATGGCGCGGCCGGTGACTTCAAAGGCGGCGCCACTTCCGGGGGCGGGGGCGTCGTAGTTGACCTTCAAAGGTTCGACGAGGAGGAGTTTCATGCCGATGATCGCCGCATCTTTTTGGGAGGCGACGACGTGGCCTTGGACACGTGCGAGGAACATGGGGTTGCTCCAGAAGGGAATAAGGGAATAAGGGAATAAGGGGGGGGGAATGCGGATTTCACTTAGTCCCTCAGTCCCTTGTCCCTCAGTCCCTCCGCATTCACACCTTCATCGTGTCGTCGTGGGGACGTGCGATGACGTTGACGCTGACGACCTGGCCGACTTTACCGGCGGCTTCGGCGGCGGCGTCGAGGGCGGCTTTGACGGCGGCGACATCGCCGGTGAAGGTGATGGCGATCAGGCCGCTGCCGACCTTGGCCGAGCCGACGTATTTGACGTTGGCGGCTTTGAGCGCGGCGTCGGCACCTTCGATGCCGGCGATCAGGCCTTTGGTTTCGATCATGCCGATTGCTTGCTGTGCCATTGGAATCTCCAGTTCAGTTTGCGGTTTGCGGTTTGCGGTTTGCAGTTGTCAGCACGTCCACGGTTTGACGGGCGACGATGAGTTCTTCGTTGGTGGGCAGCACCCAAATCCGCGTTTTGCCGGAAGCGGCGTCAATGCGTGATTCTTCGCTTCCTTCGCAAATCGCGTTTTTATTCTTATCAAGCGAGATGCCGGCGTAGTCCATGTCGTTGAGAACGGCGGCGCGGATGGCTTTGGCGTTCTGGCCGATGCCGCCGGTGAAGACGATGGCGTCGGCGCCGTTGAGGACGGCGAGATACGCGCCGATGTAGTGGCGGATCGCCTCGACGAACACGTCGATGGCGAGTCGGGCGCGGGCGTTGCCCTGAGCGGCGGCGGCCTCGATGTCGCGGAGGTCGCCGGACACGCCGCTGATGCCGAGCAAGCCGGCTTCTTTGCCGAGTGTTTTGAGGGCGGCGTCGGTGGTGATGCCGGCGGCGTTGAGTTTGAGCAGTGCGAAGATGTCGAAGTCGCCGACGCGGGCGGATTGGGGCAGGCCGGTCTGCGGGGTGAGGCCCATGCTGGTGGCGACGGATCGACCGTCGCGGATGGCGCAGATGCTTGAGGAGCCGCCGAGGTGGCAACTGATGATGCGACGCGCATCCGGCGTGAGTTCGGCCATGCGGGTGGCGATGTAGCGGTGCGATGCGCCGTGGAAGCCGTAGCGACGGATGCCGAGGTCTTCGGTCCACTGGTGCGGGATGGCGTAAGTGGAGCGCGAAGCGGGAATCGTCTGATGAAAGGCGGTTTCAAAGGCGGCGACTTGCGGCACCCCCGCCCCCGGCCCCGGCAGCTTGGCGAATGCGCGCATCGCGGCGATGTAGGGCGGGTTGTGGGCCGGGGCGACATCGGCGAACTTTTGCATGGTCGCCAACACTTGTTCATCGACGATAACCGCCCCGCCCCCGGAAGTGGAACCGATCGGCCCGCCGTGTACGGCTTTGAAGCCGATGGCGTCGATGCGGCTGATCGAGTCAATCACACCATCGGCCACGAGTTGGTGGAGGTGGTATTCGATGGCGGCGGCATGATCGGGGAACCCCCGCCCCCGGTCGTGAGACATGCCGGCTGAAGCCGGCACGCCGGGGGCGCCGGGGGCGCCGGGGGTGCCGATGCGATCGGCAGCGCCGGTGGCAAGCACGCGCTCGCCGACGGACATGTCGAAGAGCTTGTACTTAAAACTGGTGGAGCCGAGATTGGCGACGAGTACGATCATGGGGGAAAGTAGGGACTAAGGGACTAAGGGACTAAGGGAATAAGGGAAGCGAGGGACGGGGGACTTAGTCCCTCAGTCCCTTATCCCTCCATCCCTTCCTCAGAAGTTATCCATCAGGCCGTCGGCGGGACGGGCGATGACGTGGGCGGCGACCAGTTCACCAACGCGAGCGGCGGCTTCGGCGCCGGCATCGACGGCGGCTTTGACGGAACCGACATCGCCTTTGACGACGGCGGTGACGAAGGCCCCGCCGATGGCGACGGTTTTGACCAGTTGCACGTCAGCGGCCTTGAGCATCGCATCGACGCCCTGGACGAGGCCGGTCTGACCCTTGGTTTCAATCATGCCTAATGCGCTCATTTGTTGCTCCAATGGGGGACGCTTCGCGTCACCCGCTAAACGGGGTTCGTGGTGATGTTGTGTGAACGATTATTCGGCGGCGGCGCCCCCGGAAGTTTTTTTGCCCTTGGTTTTGGGCATCAAGGCGGCCAGGTCGTCATGCGGACGTGCGATGACGTGGGCGGCGATCACTTCGCCGACTTTACCGGCGGCGGTGGCGCCGGCGTCCACGGCGGCTTTGACGGCGGCGACGTCGCCGACGACGAAGCCGGTGACCATGCCGCTGCCGACCTTGTCCCAGCCGATCATCTGCACGTTCGCCGATTTAATCATGGCGTCGGACGCTTCGATCAGCGCGATCAGACCTTTGGTTTCGATCATTCCCAGTGCTTGTTGGGCCATTGCGATGCTCCGTGTGGTGAGTAGTGAGTAGCGAGTAGCGAGTAGCGGATGAGCGAGTTCACGACTCGCTACTCGCTACTCGATTCTTCATTTCAACAGTTCCATTCGTGTCGCCGAGGGCAGGTGACAGGCGTTGCCTTCGTCGGTGTCGATATGGACTTCGAGTTTCACTTTGGGATGGAGGCGGACCTTGAGGCGGTCGAAGGTCGCGCCGCAGGGGCCGTCGATTTTCAGTTTCATGTATTGCTTGTCCGCCACGCCGAAGTGTGCGGCATCATCGGGGTGCATATGAACGTGACGCTCGGCACGAATGACGCCCTGCTTCATGTTCAGCGCGCCGTGCGGACCGACAAGCACGCAGCCGGGCGTGTCGCGATGGTCGCCGCTGATGCGCAGCGGCAGGTCGATGCCGAGAAAGACACCGTCGGTGTAGCTGAGTTCGACCTGTGAGTAATCGCGTACCGGGCCGAGGATGCGAATGCCCGGAATCATGCGATTGCGCGGGCCGATGAGATTGACGACCTGTTCGGACGCGAACTCGCCGTCCTGATAAAGGTCTTTGAGTTTGGTGAGTTTCGCGCCGGCGCCGAAGAGCGTTTCAAGATCGGCTGGCGTGACGTGGACGTGACGGGCGGAGACATTGACGACCAGCGGATTGGGCCCGCCGTTGTGACTGGCGGGGCGATACAGATGGCCGACGGCACCGAGCTGCGTACTCAGCACCTGCCGAACCATCCGCTCCACTTGGGCACGATCGAGGGTGGCGTTGCCGGCGATCATCATGCGTGTTTCCCTGTTGCTGGAGACCTAAAACAGACAGTCAAATCTTCCAAAATATATCATCGGATGGAATCTTTTGCAAGATCATTCTGAAAGATATGAAATCTGGCGGTCGATTTGACGCCAATAGTACGCAATAACAACCACGCCCGGCAGACGCACTAATAACATAATCCATTTATTTGTAGTTGGTTACGGACACACATGCACAAACAAGCCCATTCTCAAATCCAAAAGGCCAGCGTGGTCCAAATGAACAGCCACAAAATGCGTCGTCTCATGTCAAACCCTCGTACCTCCATCATACACCACGCCCGACCGACCGGCCAATATTTTTCGTCAAACTGGGCCACGACACCATGGCGAACGCATCTAAACTTTTGTGCCGGCCAGGATCTTCAGCAGGTGATCGTGATCCCGGCCGCATCGCAGGCGTTTGCTGGCCAGGTCGACTTTCGCGGTGGTTTCGGCTTTGAGCACGTTG
>JBAYVY010000027.1:0-18609 GCA_041674345.1 Phycisphaeraceae bacterium
CCCCCCCAACGATGACACATCGGCCTGACAAACATACAATCACAACGATATGCCTTCCCCCACGCTTTACCTCGATAACGCCGCGACCAGTTTCCCCAAGCCGCGCTCCGTGCTGGCCGCCATGCAGCATTACGCCACGGAACTCGGCGCTTCGCCCGGTCGCGGCTCCTACCGTCAGTCCGTCGAGTCCGGCAAACTCATCGACCTTTGCCGCCGACGCATCAACACACTGATTAACGGCGAAAACCCCAGCCACATCATCTTCACCCTCAACTGCACCGACGCCCTGAACATGGCCATCAAAGGCCTGGCTTGGCCGCGCAAACGCATCCATCTCATCACCACCGACCTGGAACACAACTCCATCCTCCGCCCGTTCAATCAGCTCGTCGCCGACGGGTTGGCCACGCAGACGCGCGTCCCCGTCGATCCGGTCACGGGCCTGGTCGATCCCGATCTCATTCGCAAGGCGATCATGCCCGACACCGCGCTGATCGCGCTGCTGCATGTCTCCAACGTCACCGGTACGATCCAGCCGATCGCCGAAATCGGCCGCATCGCCCGCGAACACGATATTCCCTATCTTGTCGATGCCGCCCAGTCGATCGGGCATCTGCCCCTCGACGTGCAGGCGATGAACATCGACCTGCTGGCCGCCCCCGGTCACAAGGGCCTGCTCGGCCCGCTGGGCACCGGCATCCTCTACCTCCGCCCCGACATCGCCCCACGCCTGCGCACCTGGCGCGAAGGCGGCACCGGTTCGGTCAGCGAACTGGACACCCAGCCCGACTTCCTCCCCGATCGTTTTGAAGCCGGTTCGCACAACACAATCGGCATCGTCGGCCTGTCCGAAGGCGTGCAATACCTCCTCGACCGCACACTCGCCGATGTCCATTCACACGGCCAATCCCTCATCAAAACCATGCTCGAATCCCTCACCGAATGGGGCGAAATGCCCGGCTTTCATCTCTACGGCCACCCCACCGTCAAGCACCACGCCGGCGTCTTCTCCGTCCGCATCGACAACATCGAACCCCTCGAACTCGCCGCGATCCTCGAAACGCAATACGGCATCCTCACACGAGCCGGCCTGCACTGCGCCCCGGGCGCGCATCGCACCATCGGCTCGCTGCCCCACGGCGGAACCACACGATTTTCCTTCGGCCCCTTCACCACCTTGCAAGACGTCAAGTACGCCGCCGACGCCCTCGGTCAAATCTGCCACGCCCTCCATGACGGGCAGAAAGTTTGATCGGGTGATTTGGTGAAGTGGGCGGAGCCGGTAACAGCAGTGCGACATGCAACGCGCGCCATCTCTTCACTTCACCAAATCCCCGCTTCACCCAATCACACTTTTCTCTTCCCTTCCCCCGCGATAACATGACGTAAACAGTTCGGGAGAATTCATGGCCGCCAGTCGTCCATTCAGCATCGGTGATCCCGTCGTCTTCCGCATGACCAAGCGTTCCCCCGCCCCCGGTCCACGCGCCCGCGACATCGAACCCGAACCCGGCGGCGAAGATTACCAGTACCAGGTCGATAAATACTGGGTCGTCGCGGATATCCAATCCGACGGCAAACTCGTCCTCCGCACCCGTCGCGGCAAGTCCCACATCCTCCCCGCCGATCACCCCGCACTCCGCAAACCCAACCTCCTCGAAAAACTCCTCAACTCCTCCCGCTTCCCCAAACTCGATCAACTGCCCCCCGAACCAAGTGGGAAGTCGGAAGGCGGAAGTGGGAAGTGAAAAAAAGTGGGAAGTGGGAAGGCGGAAGTATCATTCCGAACTTCCCACTTCCCACTTTCCACTCGAAACCCGAAACTCGAAACCCGGAACTCATAATGCCCCCCATTCGCGTCATCCAAATCGGTCTCGGTCCCATCGGCCAACGCATGATCCGACAAGTCCACGAGCATCCCCTGCTCCAACTCGTCGGCGCGATCGACAACGACCCCCACAAACTCGGCCAGGACGCCGGCAAAATCGCCGGTCTCGATCAATCCATCGGCGTCAAAGTCGTCGCCCGCCTCAATGATCTGCCCCCGGAAGCTGCTAATCACGGCAATCAACTTCCGGGGGTTGCTTCCGTCATGACCAGTTCTTCGCTGGTTAAAACCGCGCCCCTGTTGTTTGAACTGTGTCGCAAAAAACTTCCGGCGGTCAGCACCTGCGAGGAACTGGCGTACCCCTGGCAGACGCATCCGCAACTGGCCTCGCAACTCGATGAAGCCGCGAAGCAGGCCGGCGTCGCTCTGCTCGGCACCGGCGTCAACCCCGGCTTCCTCATGGATATCTTCCCCCTGGTCATCACAGGCGTGTGCCGCAGCGTCGAATCCATCCGTGTCGAACGCTATCAGGACGCCGCCCGTCGCCGCGTCCCCTTCCAGGAAAAAATCGGCGCGGGCCTCACCGTCGCCGAGTTTGAAAAGCGCGTCGCCGACGGCCGCATCCGTCACGTCGGACTCACCGAATCCATGAATATGCTCGCCGCCCGGCTCGGCTGGAAACTCACCCGCGCCGAAGATCGCATCAGTCCGCTGATCTCGCATGAGCGACTCACCGGCGATCACGTCACCGTCCCCGCCGGTTGCGTCAAGGGCGTTCATCAGGTCGGCGAAGGATACGTCGGCGACAAGCAGGTCATCAATCTGATTTTCCACGCGGCGATCCAGCAACCCAAGCCGCAGGACCGCATCATCATCCGCGGCGAACCCAGCATCGAATCGGTCATCCCCGGCGGGGTCCACGGCGACCTGGCCACCTGCTCCATCGCCGCCAACGCCATCCCCGTCATCCAGCGCGCCCGCCCCGGCCTGCGCACGATGGCCGACCTCGAAGTCGTGACCTGCTTCCAGGGGTAAGCCGCTCGCGGCTTAGCGGTCGAATGAAATACGAATCGACCAAGGGTATGCTGAGTACAGTCACACTTGCAATCAGTGAATCATCATGAACATGCCCGGCAAAAAAATGAAGGTCGCCCGCTGGATTCATGCCGGCACATGCGTGGTCAAGGTGCAGGTGGACGCGGTGGTCCCCGATGAAGACCCCTCGAAACCCTGTCTGGAACCGGCAACCCTGCGCTGGCTGGATGAATTGCAGGAACTGGCCGACGCCGGTCGAATCAACGAACTGGCCCAACACGGCACCGTGTATGTCCGCCGATCTGCGTGAGAGCAGCGACATTCGCTTTGGGCGTTCCTCGCATCCGGGTTATAATTCCATATCCAACCGCGGAATCGCTCCGATGAAACACGTTTATCACAATATTGAGTTCGACTCGGAAAAGATCGCTCAATTCTGCCGTCGGCATGGTGTGCGAAAACTGAGTTTGTATGGCTCCATCGTGCGCGACGACTTCGGCCCCGACAGCGACATCGACGTGCTGGTCGAGTTCGGCCCCGAAGGTTCACCCAGCTTGCTCGACCTCGGCGGCATGTTGATGGAACTGACCGACATGCTCGGCCGACAAGTTGATCTGAAAACATATGGCTTCATGTCCGACCGTGTGCGCCGGCGCGTGGAACGAGAACGGCTGGTGCAATATGCCGCATAGGGACGCCGGTGTAGATCGGGAACGACTGGAACATATGCTGCAAGGCGCACGGGATGCCATCGCCATTGTCGCAACGCGCCACCGCGAGGAAATGGACAGCGATGTTCTTCTCCAGCACGCGCTGATTCACTGCGTTCAAGTCATCGGTGAAGCGGCAGCCCGTGTGAGCGATGAAGGTCGGGCGCGTGCGCCCGCGTTACCTTGGGCGCGCATGGTCGGCATGAGGCACATTCTCGTACACGACTATTTCAAGGTGGATCATGACGCCGTCTGGCGGGTTGTAACAGAGCATCTTCCTCAGATGATTCCGTTGCTGGAGGCGGCGTTGGCGAATTGGCCGACAGCCGAGCGGTTTTGATGCTTTCGCCATCCTTCTGCGAATGGCGAATATTCTGACTGGATGAACCGGGGGATGGGAACTCATGAGCAGAACATCGCAACAGTATCACTCCAACGGCAGCACCAATAACGACAAATGCACAAACCTGCCACCACGGCCACTTCGCCCAAATCGCAAGACAACACCCCACGAGCAGCGGTAGAGAAGAAAGACCCAATGTCTTGGCGATTTGAAGCATTTGCATTTTTTCCATTCGTGATTTCCTTGACTGGGCACTCAGCACGTCGAACGCGGAAGCATCCGGCTCCAGATTTTTATGCGCCTCGATCTGTCAAGGTTGCATCATGGACGTGCAACCATTGGAATACAACAGAGATATGACGGAACTTTGGCCAAACTTTGGGTAGTTACGCCGTCATGCGCTTTTTGGATACTGCTCCCCCTCTTTATCAGCAGCGTTCCGAGGGCTTCCGAGCCGCGGTTCCGGGGGCGATCCCCTTTGGCAGGCGAAATCACCCCGTCTGCCACCCTGACAGCCGCCCCGCCGACCGCCCCATGGCCTTGCCGCGAACACATCCCATAACCAACGCAAACAACATAATTTACGCTTCACAATTTTCATCCCCCAACTTCCGGGGGTGGCACCGGCATTGCCCTTATCACTTGCATCGGGGCTGCGGCGACGTTGTGGTTGCAGCCGTGAGGACGCAAACTTTTACCATATTTGATGGAGGTTCCGACTATGGCCGTGAAGGACTTGGCCTTTGATGTGAAAGCTCGGCAGTCATTGCTGTTGGGCGTCGAAAAACTGGCGCGGGCCGTCAAAAGCACCCTCGGACCGCGCGGCCGATGTGCCGTGCTCGACAAGAGCTGGGGCGGGCCGACCGTCACCAAAGACGGCGTGTCCGTCGCCGAGGAAATCGAACTCCGCGACAAGGTCGAAAACATGGGCGCCAAGCTCGTGAAGGAAGCCGCGAGCAAAACCAGCGACAAAGCCGGTGACGGCACCACCACTTCCACCGTCCTGGCCGAGGCGCTGTTCAAAGAGGGTCTGCGTCTGGTCACCGCCGGCAGCGATGCGATGGCGCTGGTGCGCGGCATGAAGAAAGCCGTCACCGTCACCCTCGAACAAATCCGCAAACAATCCAAGCCCATCGACGCGGCGAAGAAAGACGACATCGCCAACGTCGCCGCCATCAGCGCCAACAACGACCCGGTGATCGGCAAGATCATGGCCGACGCCTTCACCAAGGTCGGCAAAGACGGCGTCATCACCGTCGAAGAAGGCAAGTCGCTCGACACCACCGTCGATGTCGTCGAAGGCATGCAGTTCGACCGCGGCTACCTCTCGCCGAACTTCGTCACCAACGCCGATGACATGACCGTTGAGTTTGAAAAGGCGTTCGTGCTGATTCACGAAGACAAGATCAGCTCGCTTCAAAAGCTGGTGCCGTTCCTGGAAAAAGTCGCCAAGGCCGGTCGCCCGCTGCTCATCATCGCCGAAGATGTCGAAGGTGAAGCGCTGGCCACGCTGGTGGTCAACAAGCTGCGCGGCGTACTGCAAATCTGCGCCGTCAAGGCCCCCGGTTACGGCGACCGTCGCAAGGCGATGCTCGAAGACATCGCCGTGCTGACCGGCGCTACGCCGATCATGAAAGACCTGGGCATCGAACTGGACAAGGTCGAACTCGACCAGCTCGGCATGGCCAAGAAATTGACCGTCGATGCCGAGAACACGACCCTCATTGAAGGGGCCGGCGAAAGCAAGGCGATTCAGGGCCGGATCGAGCAGATTCGCAACGAAATCAGCACGACGACCAGCGACTATGACCGCGAAAAGTTGCAGGAACGTCTGGCGAAACTGGCCGGGGGCGTGGCGCAGGTGAATGTCGGGGCCGCTTCCGAAGCTGAAATGAAAGAGAAAAAGGCGCGTGTCGAAGACGCGCTTCATGCCTGTCGCGCGGCGGTCGAGGAAGGCATCGTCCCCGGCGGCGGCGTGGCGTTCCTGCGATCCATCGCGGCCATCGAAAAACTGGCCGACACCCTGACCGGCGATGAAAAGCTCGGCGCGCAAGTCGTGGCGCGGGCCATCATGGTGCCCACGCAGACCATCGCCGACAACGCCGGTGTCAAGGGCACCGTCGTCGTCCGCAAAGTCATGGAAGGCAAGGGCGCGTTCGGCTTCGATGCGCTGACGCTGGAATACGGCGACCTGATCGAAGCCGGCATCATCACCCCCGCCAAAGTCGATCGCATCGCACTGGAAAACGCCGCCAGCGTCGCGGCCCTTCTGCTGACCACCAACTGCACCATCACCGACACGCCCAAGAATGACGATACCCCCGCCCCCGGAATGGGCGGTGGCATGGGCGGCATGGGCATGGGTGGAATGGGCGGCATGGGCGGCATGGGTGGCATGATGTAACCCCCGGCCCCCGGAAGTTTTCATAAGAATGTTTAGCGGGTGGCACGAAGTGCCCCCATCTGCGAAATCCCGAAACCAGAAACTCGAAACCCGAAACTTATAAAAACATCGGAGCAACAGCAACATGAAGATTCGTCCCCTCGATGATCGTCTGGTGGTCAAGCCCCTCGAAGCCGAGACCAAAACCGCGTCCGGCATCTACCTGCCCGAAAGCGCCAAGGAAAAACCCACGCAGGGCAAAGTCCTCGCCGTCGGCCCCGGCAAACTCAATGACGAAGGCCAGCGCATCACGCTGTCGGTCAAGAAGAACGACACCGTTCTGTACGGCAAATACAGCGGCAGCGAAATCGAAGTCGATGGCGAAAAAGTCGTCATCCTCCGCGAATCCGAACTACTGGGCATCGTTGAATAATTCCATTGCGGATATCGGATTTCGGATTGCGGATTGATCCCGCATTCCAATCCGCGATCCGCAATCCCAAATCCGAAATCAAAGGAGCCAAATCATGGCTAAGCAATTGATGTTCGACGCCAACGCGATGGTCGAGATGAAAAAAGGTCTCGATCAACTGGCGAAAACCGTGGCCGTCACACTCGGGCCGACCGGCCGGCATGTCGTGATCGGCAAAAGCTACGGCGCGCCCACCGTCACCAAGGACGGCGTGAGCGTCTCGAAGGAAATCGAACTGCCCAGCCCGTTCCAGAATATGGGCGCGAAGATGGTCAACGAGGTCGCCAAACGCACCGCCGACAAGGCGGGGGACGGCACGACCACCGCGACCGTCCTGGCGCAGGCGATCTTCACGCACGGCCTGAAATACGTGACGGCCGGCGTGAACCCCGTCATGCTCCAGCGCGGCATCACCGCCGCCGCCGAGGCCGCCAGCGATGCCATTCGTGACATGGCGTCCAAATGCAAGGGCAAGGAAGACCTGAAAAAGGTCGCCACGATCAGCGCCAACGGCAACCCCGTCATCGGCGAACTGATCGCCGAAGCGATTGAAAAGGTCGGCCCGCAGGGCGTCTGCGAAGTCGAAGAAGGCCAGTCCGCCGAGACGACTCTTGAATACGTCGAAGGCATGAATTTCGACAAGGGTTACTTGTCGCCCTACTTCATGACCGATCCGAACACTTTGCAGTGCGTGCTGGAGGACGCGCTGGTGCTGATTCACGAGAAGAAGATCAGCAACCTGCCGGACCTGCTGCCGCTGCTGAACAAGATCGCCGCGAACGGCCAGCCGCTGCTGATCATCGCGGAAGATGTCGAGAACGAAGCGCTCGCGGCCCTGGTCGTCAACCGTCTGCGGGGCGCGTTGAAGATCGCGGCGGTGAAGGCCCCCGGTTTCGGGGATCGTCGCAAGGCGATTCTCGGCGACATCGCCGTGCTGACCGGCGGCCAGTTCATCAGCGAAGACCTGGGCGTCAAACTCGAAAACCTCGAACTGTCCGCCCTGGGCAAAGCCAAGAAAATCGTCATCGACAAGGACAGCACCACGATCATCGAAGGCGCGGGCAAGAAGAAGGACATCACCGCCCGTTGCGATCAGATTCGTTCGCAGATCGAAAAAACCACCAGCGACTACGACCGTGAAAAGTTGCAGGAACGTCTGGCGAAACTGACCGGCGGCGTGGCGATCATCCACGTCGGCGGCGCGACCGAAACCGCCATGAAGGAACTGAAGGACATGGTCGATGACGCCCTGCACGCCACGCGCGCCGCGGCGGAAGAGGGCTACGTCGCCGGCGGCGGCGTCGCGCTGATCCGCGCCATCGAAGCGGTCGAAAAGGCGAAATCCAAGGCCAAGGGTGATGAGAAGCTGGGCTTCGACATCATCGCCGCGGCGTTGGAAAGCCCGCTGAAGCAGATCGCCGGGAACGCCGGCGTTGACGGCGATGTCGTCGTCGAACAGGTGAAAGACGGCAAGGGCAACTACGGTTTCAACGCCGGTTCCAACGAATATGTCGATATGGTCAAGCAAGGCATCATCGACCCGGCGTTGGTGACCCGCACCGCGTTGCTGAACGCCGCGAGCGTGTCGGGGCTGATGCTGACGACCAATGTGATGGTGACGGATTTGAAGGACGATGTGGAACCCGTGGAAGGCGCGGTGGCGTAAGAACACCCTGTCGTTTTTTGAAAACATCGCACACCCAGGGCTGACGTCCTGGGTGTGCTTTTCAGAGCGGATTTTTAACACAGAGGACACAGAGAACACAAGAGGTGGAAACCAACAAGGAAAATCTCAATGCCTTGACGCACACAATCATCGGCGCAGCCATCGAAGTCCATCGGGCGCTGGGGCCGGGATTGTTGGAATCAACCTATGAGACCCGTCTTGTCTGGGAATTAGCGCAGCGAGGTTTAAAAGTAGAGCGGCGGAAACCTTTGCCTATAACGTACAAAGATGTGCAGTTGGATGCCGGTTATCGAATTGATCTTCTTGTTAACGGCTTGGTCATCGTTGAGTTGAAAGCCGTTGAAACTGTTCTCCCGATTCACGAACAGCAAGTGCTTTCATACCTAAAACTGTCCGCGTTGAAAATCGGCCTCCTAATTAACTTCAACGTCGAAATACCAAGAGACGGAGTCCACAGAATCATCAACGGTTCATTGTGACCTGCATTTATTGAACACGGAGAACGCTGAGTTCACAGAGGAATTCAAAGAAATAAACAAGAATCTTTTCTCTGTGCCCTCTGTGTTTAAATCCCTGACTCATGGCGACTCAACACGATTATTACGAAATACTCGGCGTGAAACGCGACGCTTCGATCGAGGAGATCAAGAAGGCGTACAAGCGTTGTGCCATGAAATACCACCCGGATCGCAACCCCGGCGACCCGGAATCCGAACGCAAATTCAAAGAATGCGCCGAGGCCTACGAAGTTCTCAATGATTCTGAAAAACGTCAGCGTTACGACCGGTTCGGCCACGAAGGTTTGCGCGGGGCGGGGATGCACGATTTTTCCGGCATGGGGGCGTCGGATATTTTTTCGATGTTCGAGGAAATCTTCGGCGATATGGGCGGCCTGTTCGGCGGGGGCGGCCGACGGGGGGGCGGCGCTCGCGCCAAGCGGGGTTATGACCTTGAAACGCAGATCGAAATCACGTTGAACGAAGTGACGACGGGCACGACGAAGGACGTCGAATTCACAAGGCAGGACGTGTGCGACACCTGCGGGGGCAACGGCGCGAAGCCCGGCACTTCGCCTCAGAAATGCGCCACTTGCGGCGGCGTGGGACAGGTGGCGATGCGGCAGGGATTTTTCCAGATGGTTCGCGCCTGTCCGGCCTGCAACGGGCAGGGCACGGTGGTGAGCGAACACTGCCCCGATTGTCGCGGCAGCGGCCGCAAGCCGAAGCATCGCAAGGTTGAGGTGAAGGTTCCCGCAGGGATCGCGGACGGGATGACGATGGTGGTCAGGGGCGAGGGGGAGCCGGGCTTTTCACCTTCCGGGGGCGGCGGGCCGCGCGGCGATCTGCACGTGGTCGTGAGCGTCAAGCCGCACGAGTTTTTCGTGCGGGACGGTGACAATCTGATACTGCATATGCCGGTCAGCTTTTCACAGGCGGCGTTGGGCGCGACGGTGGAGGTGCCGACGTTAAGCGGGCGGGACGAGTTGAAGATTCCGCGCGGCACGCAGCATGGGCAGACGTTCACGGTGGCGGACGCGGGGCTGCCGAACCTGCGGCACGGCGGCAGGGGCGATCTGATCGTGCAGGTTTTGCTGGAGATTCCGCGTAAACTGAGCAGGAAGCAGGAACAGTTGTTGCGTGAGTTCGCCGAGACGGAGGACCGCGCGGTGATGCCTGAAAGCAAGGGTTTTTTCGATAAAATCCGCAAATATGTGGCAGGTGAGTAATGCCCCCCGAAGAACAAAAACCACAGCGTGAACAGGATCGGCCCGTCGAACCGGGTGCCCCCGGCCAGGCGTCGGAGTTGTCATCGGAGACCGAGGCGTTGCAGCGCGATCGCGATGAGTTGTTCGAGCGGTTGCAGCGTGTCAGTGCCGACTATGCGAATTACATCAAGCGATCGACGCAGAATCTGTCGGACGGCATCGAGTTCGCCAAGGGCGATCTGATGAAGCAGTTGATCCCGGTGCTGGATCATTTCGAGAACGCGATGGGCGTGGAACCGGCGAGCGATGACGCGAAGGCGCTGCGTGACGGCGTGAAGATCGTGCGGGATGAGTTGTTGAAGGTGATGCAGATGTCGGGCGTGGAAAAGATCGACGCCAGCGTCGGCGATACGTTTGACCCGACGATTCACGAGGCGATGCTGCGTCAGCCGGCCGAGGGCGTGAAGGCGAACGCTGTGTCGATGGTGTTCAGCCCCGGCTATCGTTTCGGGAAGCGGACGCTGCGACCGGCGAAGGTCGCGGTGGCGCCGGCCCCCGCCCCCGGAAGTTCCGACAGCAAGGAGTAAATCATGCCAACATATGAATATCAGTGCGAAGCGTGCGGGCAACGGATGGAGGAGTTTCAGTCGATGTCGGCCAAGCCGCTGCGCAAGTGCCCCGAGTGCGGCAAGCCGAAGCTGAAGCGACTGATCGGCACGGGTGCGGGCGTGATTTTCAAGGGATCGGGTTTCTATCAGACCGATTACAGGTCGGATTCGTACAAGAAATCCGCGGAGGCCGAGAAAAAACCCCCGGAAGTTAAGTCCGCGGAAGTGAAGCCCGTGGAAACGAAGTCCGCGGAAACGAAGAAAACAGAAATGAAGGCCGAATCAAAGAAGAAGAGCGAAGCGGCGTGAAGAACCCGGACCTTCGCCCCCGGAAGTAAGGTCTCAGGTCCGGCTTGACGACCACACCGGCATTTCATACAGCGTTAACGGGGGTTCATTCAGCGCATCAAGCAATTGGCGAACGGATCGGCGCGACACCGGATGCGTCAGGTTCGGGTCGATGTCACACAGGGGCTGCAACACGAACGCGCGTTCGTGCAGATGCGGATGCGGAACGGTCAGCGTGCCGGTGTCGATGACAAGGTCGTCGTAGAGCAGCAGATCAAGATCAAGCGTGCGAGGCCCCCATTTTTCACGGCGCACGCGACCGGCGTCGGTTTCGATGCGCAACAGTTCCCACATCAGGGCCGCCGGTTCCAGCGAGGTTCGCAGTTCGATCACCGCGTTGAGATAGCGCCCCTGCCGACCCGGCCCGACCGGATCGGTTTCATAGACATGCGAACATCGCGTGGCGGTTGATCCGGGCAAGGCGGCCAGCGCATCGCGTGCGGCGAGGAGGTGTGCCGCGCGATCGGCGAGATTGGAACCGAGGGCGATGCGGACAAGGGGCATGGTTGGATTATATGACTCCGGGGGCACTGAAGTGCCCCCGCCTCATTCTTCTTCCGTGGCGAACTCGTCGGTCTTGTGCTGCATCTGCGCCTTGAGGCGGGCGAGGATGGACGAGTGCATCTGGCTGACGCGGGATTCGGACAGGTCGAGCGTCTGGCCGATTTCCTTCATCGTCATTTCTTCGTAGTAATACAGCACAAGGATCAGGCGTTCGGCGCGGCTGAGGCCCTTGGTCATCAGGTCTTTGAGGTCGCGGCGTTGAACCTGCGAGAGCGGATTGGGCTGGCGGTCATCGCGCAGAACGTCGATTTCACGGACATCTTTGTTGGAGTCGGTCTCGAACCATTTGCGATGGATGGAGACGACGCCGACCGCGCCGGAGTCTTTGACGATCTTGTTGAATTCGTCCATCGGCATGTCGAGTTCGCCGGCGACTTCGACGTCGGTGGGATGGCGGCCCATTTTCATGGCCAGACGTTTGCGGGCGCCTTCGATTTTGGAAGTTCGGCTTCGCACGAGGCGGGGCACCCAGTCCATCGAGCGAAGTTCGTCGAGAATCGCGCCGCGGATGCGCGGGGCGCAGTAGGTTTCAAACTTCACGCCACGATCCATGTCGAAGGCGTCGATGGCGTCCATCAGGCCGAAGATGCCCGCGGACTGGAGGTCTTCGACATCGACCTCGACGGGGAGTTTGGTATGGATTCGTTCGGCGTTGTATTTGACCAGGTGAAGGTACTTGGTGAGCAGGAAGTTGCGAATCTCACCGGAGCCGGTCTTCTGGTATTCGATCCAGACCTCGGTGACATCGCGTTGATCGACGGGGACTTCGACGGTTGCGGCGGCGCGGCGTTTGGGGGAAGGCATGGTCATCTCCTTGACCGAATCAGATCATCTTTCGCCGCATACATCCTTGATGCGGCGACGGGAAATCAGGCGGCTTGCGACTGCGAACGCGGACGCAAGCCGGACGCATCCTGCGGTGTTGTATCGGCCGCGTTCTCCGACGCGGCCTGGACTTGTAAGTCGAGTTCCGCATCCTCCGAGGGGATCGGATGCGACTGCTTGTAACGTTGAACGTGTTCGGCGGCGGCGCGCCGGCCGATCCATCCGATGGCATAGCCCAGCAGGTAGCAGCAGAACATGGCGAGCAGGGCCCGCCGGATGGTGGTGATTTCGGAATTGTCCGCAACGATACCCATGACGATCGCGATGGCGAACGCGGCGAGGGCGAGCAAGGATGCGGTCATTCGGGCGTGCATGGGCAAGGCGTTCCTTCGCTGCCGTGTTGCTGCTCGATGCGATGCGCCGATCCGTCGGCGCCTGTTTGTCCGTGAGCTATTGTATCATTCTAACCGACAAGCCATCCGGCGACACGCTTAAAAAATCCAATATTTCCGGGTTCGGCCGCGTGACGATCCAGCTTGTGCGCCAGTTGTGTAACACAGGCGGACGCGGGGCAGTCCGGCTCATCGAGCACGAAGGGACTGCGACGGCGAACCGCCGCGGACACACGCGGATCACTGACGATGAAGCCGGCGTCGAGGATCGAAAGTCCGAGAAAACGCCGGGTCACAGCGTTGATTCGGTCGAACACGCGCCGGCCCTCGCCGCGATCCCGCACCTGGTTGACCAGCAGCGAAATGTGCGCGTCTTCCTTGCGGCGGGTCACGGTTTTAATCAGGGCGTAGGCGTCGGTGATCGCGGTCGGCTCGGGCGTGGTGACGACCAGCACCTCATCGGACGCCAGGATGAAACTCAAAACATTCGGACTGATGCCCGCGCCGGTGTCGATGATGACCAGATCGTGCTGCGTTTCGATCTGACGAAGCATCTGCAAGAGGCGGGCGCGCTCGAACTCGGTGAGGTCGGCCATCTGCGACAAACCGGAAGCGCCGGGGATCAGCGTGAACCCGCCGGGCGCGTCGCACATCGCTTCTTCAAGCCGGCGGCGACCGGCGACGACGTGCGCGAGATTGGCGCGCGGCGTGATGTTGACCAGCACGTCGGCGTTGGCCAGGCCCAGATCGGCGTCGAGCAGAATCACGCGCCGGCCCATCGTCGCCAGGCGGGCGGCGAGGTTGACGGCGACATTGGTTTTGCCCACGCCGCCCTTGCCGCTGGTGACCGCGATGAAGCGGGCTGCGTGACGGGTTGGACTTTCAACCGGGGCTATCGGCGAGGCGACCACGTTCGGCCCGCCGGCTTGTGCCATGATTCGTCTTAGTTCGCTGGCCTGGTCCATCTTCCGTCCTGTGTCACAGGTGTCCGCCGAGAATCATTTCCGCCACGCGCCGGCCCTCGCCGCGCTCGATCTGATGGGGCACTTCCTGCCCGGTGGTGATGAAGCTGAGGGTTTTGCCGACCCGGCGCACCACGTTGAGCAGCACGCCGAAACTCACCGCTTCGTCGAGCTTGGTGAAGATGATACGGTCTGCGCGGATCGACGCAAAGCGCTGGGCCGCCTCCATGATGACTTTTTCACCGGCGGCGCTTGACAGGACGAGGTGAACCTCGTGCGCGTCGGCGGCCTCGATGAAGGCGCGCAGCTCATCGAGCTTCGCATCATCGCGCTGACTGCGACCGGCGGTGTCGATCAAAACGACCTCGGCGCCCGCGGCGGCGCAGCGGGAAATCGCCTGTTTCAGTTCGAGCGGGGTGTTGGCGACGTGCAGCGGCACACCGATGATTTGCGCGTAGGTGCGAAGCTGATCGACGGCGGCGATGCGGTAGGTGTCGATGGTGACCAGCGCGACGTTGAGTTTATCGCGGAGTTTGAAGGTCGCGGCGAGTTTGGCGACGGTGGTGGTTTTGCCCACGCCGGTCGGACCGATCAGGGCGAGGGTGTACGGACGCCCCAGGCCCCGCACGCGGTCGAGTTGCGGCGCGCCGGTGGGGATGTATTGCGCGATCGCATCGCGGATCGCGTCGTGAACCAGCCGGGGGTCGTCGAAGTTGTCTTTGACTTTCTTGCGGACCTGATCGACGACATCCTTCGCCAAATCTTCGGCGACTTCCTGTTCGATCAGCGCGAGGTACTGCTCGAACATCGCGTCGGGCATCTGTTGCTGCGTCTGGGGGGCGGCGCTTTTGACCACGCGCTGCACCATCGTGCGAAGTTGACGCAGTTCCGCGGCAAGCTGATCGTCGCCCCCGCCCCCGCCCCCGGAAGTTGGGAGTCGCGTGTGCCGCGGAACGGACGGGGGTTCCGGTTCCAACTCGGCGGTGGCCGCGCCGGATGTTGCGCCGTAGGCGCGTTGGATCGCATTTCCAGTTCCGGGGGCGCGGGGATGGGCGGGACGCTGCGCGTCACCCGCTAAACGAGGAGCGGTGCGTTTGCGGGGCGTCACGTTGACATCGTTGGAGGCGGTGATTTCGACGACGTTTTTCGCGCCCATGCCCAGCCAGCCGCCGGTGCGGTAGGTGCGGGTGTGCAGGATCACCGCGTCGCCGCCCATTTCTTTTTTGACCAGCGACAACGCCTGCGCCATGGAACCGCCCTGAAAAGTACGTAGATTCAATTCGTCACCCCTTGCAATACCCCGCCCCCGGAAGGAATGGAAGTTCTACCACCGGCGCCATTCGACTGAGCGGAGGTTTGTGGATTTTCCAATTGCACCAGACCCATCGACTCGACTTCGACGCCCTTGGACACTTCGTTGTAACCGAGCACCGCGACGTTGGGCAGGTGCGGCTCGACGAGTTGACGCACCTGCGCCCGGACCTGCGGACTGGTCAGCACGACCGGATGATGTCCCGCGGCGATCAGCGGCTGAATGTTTTTCAGCACGGCGGTGGTCAGGCGATTGGCGACGGTGGGCGGCATGGTCATGCTGGTGCCGGTCGCGCCGCGTTCGATGTAACCGTTAATCATGTCTTCGACGCCGGGATCAAGCGTGATGCAATACAGCCGTGACGCGCCGGTTTCGACATCGGTCTCGACATACTGATTGCAGATGGTGCGGCGAAGCGAGTTGCGCACGTATTCGCCCAGCACGTCCAGGTCTTTGGTGCGAGCGGACCAATCGGCCAGGGTTTCGACGATGGTTTCCATATCGCGGATCGGCACACGTTCGCGGAGCAATGCCTGCAAGACCTTCTGCAATTCGCCGGGCTTGATCTGGGCGGGGATCGTTTCCTCGGCGAGTTTCGGCGACTTTTCCTTCAACTGCGTGATGAGGTTGTTGGTCTCTTCACGGGTCAGCAGTTCGTCGGCGTGGGTCTTGATGACTTCGGTCAGATGCGTCGCCAGCACGTTGGACGGTTCGATGACGGTGTAGTTGAGCGTCTCGGCGCGTTGGCGTGTGTTGGCTTCGATCCACCAGGCGTCCAGACCGAACGTCGGTTCTTTGGTGGGTATGCCGGCGACGGTGCCGGTGGCGATGCCGGAGTCCATCGCGAGGAACTGGCCGGGATAGACATGACCCGATGCGACGGCGTTGCCGCGGATTTTGATGCGGTATTCGGTCGGCTGAATCTGCATGTTGTCATGGATACGCACCGGGGGAACGATCAGGCCCAGATCGACGGCGAGTTGGCGGCGCATCATGGAGATGCGGTCGAGCAGATCGCCGCCCTGCGACTGATCGACCAGCCGCACCAGCGCGTAGCCGACTTCGAGTTCCATCGTATCGACGACCAGCAGTTTTTCGACCGGCGGCGGGCCGGCGGATTTGCTCTGGTCGGCCTGCGCCTGATTCTTCGCGTTTTGCTTCGTGTAACCGGCCTGTTTCCGCATGACGTAGCCCAGCCCGCCGACCCCGCCGGCCAGCGCGAGCATCGGCAGCATCGGCAACCCCGTGAACGCGAGCAAACCGAGAAACCCGGCGGTGATCGTCAACGCGACCGGGCTGCTGGTGAGCTGGCCGGTCATTTCCGTGCCCAGGTCGTTCTGATTCGACGAGCGTGTGACAATCAGACCGGCGGCGATGGAAATGACGAACGCGGGTATCTGCGACACCAGGCCGTCGCCGATGGTCAGCTTGGTGAACGCGCTCATGGTGTCGGCGACGGGCCATCCCTTTTCAAAGATGCCCACGGCGAACCCGCCGAGCACGTTGATGAGGGTGATGATGATGCCGGCGATGGCGTCGCCGCGCACGAACTTGGAGGCACCGTCCATCGCTCCGTAAAAATCGGCTTCACGGGTGATGACTTCGCGCCGGCGACGGGCTTCGGTTTCGTTGATGGCGCCGGCGTTCAGATCGGCGTCGATGGCCATCTGTTTGCCGGGCATGCCGTCCAATGTGAAACGGGCGGCGACCTCGCTGATGCGCGTCGAGCCCTTGGTGATGACCACGAACTGCACGACGATCAGAATGATGAAGATGATCGCGCCGACGACGACGTGGCCCCCATCCCCCGACCCGCCGGTGACGAACGTGGCGAACGCCTCGATGACCTTGCCCGCCACGCCGGTGACCTCCTGCGGGCTGGTGGCGTTGGCGGAAAGGATGAGTCGGGTCGATGCGACGTTGAGTACCAGACGGAACAACGTGGTGGTCAGCAGCAGCGACGGAAACACCGAGAACTCCAGCGGGCTTTTGACATAGACCGTCGTCAGCAGAATCACCGCGCTGAGCGAGAGGTTGGCGGAAATCAGAATGTCCATAAGCATCGGCGGCAGGGGCACGATGATGACGCCGAGCAGCGCGATCAGCGCCATCGGCACCAGCAGCGAGGAATAACGCCCGACCCACTGCATCCAGTGCGGCAAACCGAGAACGGGTTGGACCGAGGTTTGTGCCAAGCGAGCATCCATGCTCAACGGATCGAATTGTCATCGGACGCTCCGCGTCCGCACGACGTGTAACGCCATTCTACCGAACCGCCGCCGCGATACCAGCCCTTCTTTGTTTATTTTGCTGAGAAGTGTTGATGCGATAAACGTAGGCCAGTATCTCGGCGACCGCGGCGTAGTATTCCACCGGAATCTCCTGCCCGACCTCGACCTGTTGATACAACGCACGAGCTAATGGGGGGCGCTCGACGATGGGCACATGATGTAGTGCCGCGAGCTGGCGAATGCGCATCGCCATGAAGTCGGCCCCCTTGGCGACGACCTTCGGAGCGGCCATCGTTTCGTCATACTTCAGCGCGATGGCGAAATGCGTGGGGTTGGTGACGATGACATCGGCCTTGGGCACGGCGGAGGCGATGCGCTGCATCGCCAGTTGCCGGGCGATTTTCGCGCGGCGTTGTTTGATGAGCGGATCGCCTTCCATGCGTTTCATCTCCTCTTTGACTTCTTCCTTGCTCATTTTCAGATCGTTGCCGTGCTGCCACTTCTGATACGCGAAATCGAGGATCGCCAGGACCAGCAGCACCACGGCGATTTTGAGGGCGAGGGCGTAAACGATGGCGGAGACCGCGGCGACCATCGGGCCGGTGTCCAGCCGCATGAGCGAGGCGAGCTTGGGAAAGTTTTCATAAACGGCCTGCCCGGTGATGAAACAAACGATGGCGATTTTGCCCAGCGCCATGACCAGGCGAATGGCGGAGCGTTTGGAGAAGAGATTGGAAAAGCCCTTGAGGGGGGAGAGTTTGCTGAGTTTGGGGGTCAGGGGCTTGGCGGTGAGGACGAAGCCGAACTGTGCGACGTTGGCGATGATGCCCAGCGCGAACAGGCCGAGCGCGAAGGGCGCGAGGACGGTCAGCCCCAGCCGGGTGGACAGCGCGGTGAAGATGGACAGGTCGCCGATGCTCGCGGGGTCGGAACCCCAGTCGCCGCCGAGCGTGTTTTGGACGAGTGCGCGGAAGCCGCCGAACAATTGCAAGCCGAACGTGCCGAGCAGGAGCACGGCCCCGAAGAGCGACACGGCGGCGGCGAGGTCCTGGCTGCGCGCGATGTTGCCTTCATCGCGGGCCTCGGCCTGTCGTCGTGGTGTCGCCTGTTCAGTTTTGTCGCCGTGGTCGGGCATGGGGGAGGAGGGGTTAGGGGTTAGGGGTTAGGGGTTAGGGGTTAGGGGTTAGGGGTTAGGGGTTAGGGG
>JBAYVY010000028.1:0-18404 GCA_041674345.1 Phycisphaeraceae bacterium
CCATTGTTCCGCCGACCGACGCATACGCTTGGTCATCGAACCATTGTGATGGATATCTTCCATCCCCACAGCATCGCATCAGCCCACACGCCACAAAAGACGGGTTTTATGAAACGCTTACGATCAAGCTGGCTTGGAGATACGTTAATGCCCAATAGAAAGAAGATCGACAAGCCCGTATTGGTGGTTGTCGAAGGACTGGATTATTTACATTTTCTTTTGAACTCACCGCTGAAAGACGATGCGAAGTTCCAGGACAATGTCTTATTGTGGGACTTCAAAGAAGGCGGCATTTCACTGAGTCAGTTCCTGTGCATACTGCGGACACTTCCAAATTTTGATCAAGTGCGGACTCTGGGCGTTATGTGTGATGCTGAGCAAAACCGCGCAGGTATGGCTGACTCCATTCGTTACCATCTTGGCAGTAACGGCTTCGTAGTGCCGTCCCAGGAAGGAGTGACTGCGTGTGGTCAGCCAACAGTTTCATATCTCATTCTGCCCCATGACGAACCGTCGGGGTGCATAGAGCATGCTTGTCTGAAAGCCGCCGCCAAGCAGGAACTGGTGCATTGTGCCGAAGCATTTCTTGCTTGTGCAGATGGGGGGACGTTGAACGAAAATTGGCAGGCCAAATTGAAGGTGCATGCGATGATTGCCGGTTGTGGCGGTAATCCCGCGATGACCTTTGGACAAAGTGCCGCAACAAACTTATGGCGATTTGATCATCCCTCTCTCGCAATCGCCCTTAACTTCGTGCGAGATTTAGCGGAGATGTGAGCGATCTCGCGTGACGACTTCGGCAACACTTTCCACGTCGTACTCCGGCAGCACGTCGGCGATGGCGGTGATGGTGATGCGGTGATATTCGACCTGATAATCCAGCAACGTGCGATCCGTCCAGCCAAGTTCGGCCAATGTCTGCTCGTCGAGCAGAATCGCGTACTGGTCGTCGTTGAGGCGTGTGAGTTCGAGCGACATGGAGAAAACCATTTGTCGGCATTATAACCGGCGTGGGTCCGCGTCTCGGAAGGCGCGGCTGAGATAAAGAAGGCGGCGACGGGTGGTTTCTCCCCCTCTTTATCAGAGGTGCGGGCCGGGCGCGGGCCGGTTTGCCGCATTTCCTTGGGGAAATTACACTAATGAGTCTTCGGTGAAGGGTGGCGTTTACCCCCTCTCCCTCTTAGGGAGAGGGTTGGGGTGAAGGTGAAACGCACGGATACGACGTATCATACGTTCTTCCCCCTCACCCAACCTCTCCCCCGCTTGGGGGAGAGGAGTCAGAGGCACGCCGCTTTGGAACATGATGGACCCTAACGACACACCCCAACAGCGGACCCTGCGCGGAGACGCCGTCGTCGAAGGACGCGGGTTGTTTCTCGGCCAGCCGGTCACGATTCGTTTGCGCCCAGCGCCGGTGAATCACGGCGTGGTGTTGTATCGCACCGATGTGACCGACAACGGCCAGCCCGTTCGCATTCCCGCGCTGATTCACAATGTCACCCAGCGAGCCCGGCGCACCACGCTGAAGGTGGGCGAGGTCGCCATCGAAACCTGCGAACACGTACTCAGCGCGGTGTACGGCTTGGGCATCGACAACGTGCGGATTGAAGTGCATGGCCCGGAGATGCCGGCCGGGGACGGCTCGTCGATGCCGTTCGTCGAGGCGATCCAGTCGGTGGGCGTGGAAACGCAGGATCAGCCGAAGCGTTTTTTCACGATCACCGAGCCGGTGACGATGGACGAGGACGGGGCGATGATCGCGGCGTTGCCGGCGGATCGTGCGAGCATGCAGGTGATTTACGATCTGGATTACGGGCAGGGCAACATCATTCCGCCGCAGGTTTTCGCATATGACATGGCGAATGAAACCTACGCGCGTCAGGTGGCGCCGTCGCGGACCTACGTGCTGGAATCGGAGGCGAAGGCGTTGCAGCAGGCGGGGCTGGGCATGCATCTGACGCCTCAGGAAGTGCTGGTGATCGGCGCCAACGGGCCGATCGGCGGGAACCATTACCGCTTCGATGATGAGCTGGTGCGTCACAAGGTGTTGGACGTGATCGGCGATCTGGCGCTGCTGGGTTGTCCGATTCACGGTCGCATCGTGGCGTATCGTTCGGGGCACGCGCTGAATCACCGGCTGGCCAAACGATTGCATCAGATGCTGAGCGCGCGGCGTCGGACGGACCTGCTGGCCGGGGGCGGGGTGATGGACATACGCAAGATCGGGCGGTTGCTGCCGCACCGGTATCCGATGCTGATGATTGACCGGGTGGTGGAGATCGAGGGGGACGAGCGGGCGGTGGCGGTGAAGAATGTGACGATTAACGAGCCGTATTTCACGGGGCATTATCCGGGCACGCCGATCATGCCGGGGGTGTTGATCGTGGAGGCGATGGCGCAGTTGTCGGGGGTGTTGTTGAGTCGCAAGCTGGAACACACGGGGAAACTGGCGGTGTTGTTGTCGATGGACAAGGTGAAGCTGCGTCGTCCGGTGGTGCCGGGCGATCAGTTGGTGATTGAAGCGGAGACGGTGCGTGTGCGGAGCCGGACGGGCCACACGCGGTGCCGGGCTTTTGTGGGCAGGGAGCTGGCGGCGGAAGCCGAGATCAAGTTCATGCTCGTGGACGCGGAACAGGAATGACGGAATTGCCGATGGTCGATTTCCGATTGCCGATTGGCGGTCGATAAATCGGCAATCGGAAATCAGCAATCGACAATGGCAGAAATTCATCCCACATCCCTGATCGACCCCGCGGCGCGGCTTGCCGATGACGTGACCGTCGGGCCTTACTGCATTATTGGTCCGCATGTGAAAATCGGGGCCGGGACTCGGGTGCAATCGCACGTGGTGATCGAGGGGCATACGATGATCGGTTGTCACAATCGTATTTTTCATCACGCGGCGCTGGGCGGCGAGCCGCAGGATTTGAAATACCGAGGCGAACCGGGCGTGCTGGAAATCGGCGACCACAACGACATCCGCGAGTTCGTGACGATGCACATCGGCACGGAAAACGGCGGAGAACGCACCACCGTCGGCTCGCACAACCTGCTGATGGTCGGGGCGCACATCGCGCACGATTCGCACATCGGCGACCGGGTCATCATGGCCAATAACGTGCTGCTGGCCGGTCACGTGGTCATCGGGGATTACGCGGTGGTCAGCGGCGGGGCGGCGATCCACCATTTCGTGACGGTGTGGCGGTATGCGTTCATCGGAGGCAACGCGGGGGTCGTGCATGATTGCCCGCCCTACATGATGAGCGACGGCCACCCCGCCGCGGTGCGCAGCGTCAACACGATCGGACTGGAGCGGCATCATTTTTCGACGAGCGCGATCGAAAATCTGAAAGAGGCCTATCGCCTGTTGTTCAAGCGGGAAGAGGGCAACCAGTCGGAAGTGATCGACCGCGTGGAACGGCGTTTCGCCGATGATGCGTTTGTGATGGAGGTTTGCCGGTTTGTCCGGCGGATGAGCGAGGGAATTCACGGGCGCTGGCGGGAGACGCAACGTCGTGATAACAAGCGCACCGCGCCGGCGCGGTGAACGGCGCGGAATGTTATCTGACGTGATCGTCGCATTTCCGCCTGTATTGGAGCATTTTTTTCTTAACCGGGGGAAATATCAAGCCGATTCATTTTGCATACCGGGAGTTTCGGGCTGTAGCCGCATGGTGTGTGTGCATGTGGCGAATTGTGGTCCGTGTTGTGGGCGGCGATTTTGATGGGGTTGGCATGTCGAAGACGGTAGAGATGGATCCGGCAGCGCAGCAGCGCATCGCGGCGACCCTGGCCAAGCTGGGGCCGGCGGCGGTGCGATCCGCGGCATTGATGGAACTGCTTCGCGCCGCGCCGTCCGACGCCGATCACATGTTGATGGCGCTACAGAGCGACCCGGCCCTGACCGCCCGCGTGCTGAGTGTGCTGAACTCCGCCGCGTTCGGTTTGCGAAGCCGCATCACCTGTATTCAACGCGCCATTGCGATGCTCGGATCGGCCCGCGCCCGCAGCATCGGCCTGGCATATGGGCTTCGTCTGATGGTCGAGCAGACCGGCCTGCCCCGCGCCACCCTCGACACCCTCTGGAACAACGCCATCGCCAAGGCCTGCGCCGCCCGATTGTTCTGTCTGATCGCCGAGCCGGACCTCGCCGAAGAGGCCTACGCCGCCGGTTTGATCCAGGACATCGGCCTGCCCATGCTCATGGCCGTCGATCCCGCCTTCTATGAGGCGCACGTCCTCAACGGCTCACCGCGGGGCACGTGGGTCGCCGCCGAGCAATGGCGCTTCGGCATCGACCACGCGCAGGTCGGCCAGTATGTGCTGGAAAAATGGGACTGTGCGCCGGTCGTCTGTTCCATGGTCGGCCTGCACCACCGACCGCTGTCACGCCTGCCCGATCAACGCGGCGATTCGCTGTTGTACCTGGCGAGTTTTCTCGGCGGGCTGCTGCCACACGGTTACGAGGAACCCGCCGGATGGCAACGCAACTGGATCAACGCCGTTCATGCCCGGTTCATGGCCCTCCAGTACGCCACGCCCGATGCGTTCATACTCGCGGCGATTCAGGAAAGCCGCACCATCTGCGGTCGCCGCCAACCCGACGATGATCTGTCCCGCGAAGCGGTGTTGTCGCATCTGATCGCCGCCGTCGGCGACGACGCCGTCACCACCGTTTCGCATCTGGTTCGCCTCGAACACGCCATGCAGCGCGAGCGGCATGACATGCTCGAAATGCGCGAACAGGCGTTCACCGATCCGCTGACCCGCCTGCTCAATCGCCGGGGATTCGCCGAACTGGGCCGACGCCGCCTGGCCGCCGCGGCCACCGGCGGGGCCGGCGTCTGCGTCCTGCTCGCCGATCTCGACGACTTCAAAACCATCAACGACACCCACGGCCACGACCGCGGCGACCGGATGCTCCGCGCCTTCGCCAAACTCCTCCGCCGAAATCTACGCCGAAACGACCTGATCGGACGCATCGGCGGGGATGAGTTCGTCATGATCCTCACCGACATCGACGCCGCCACCGCTCATCGCCTCTGCTGCCAGGTGGTCGAAAACATCGAGGGCCAGGTCGTTCGGCTGGATGATTTCCTCACCCTGCCGATTCACTTCTCCGTCGGGGCCGCGTTCTTCCGCAACATCGCCGAAGACACCCCCCTCGACGCCCTGCTCACCTTCGCCGATCAGTCCCTCTACCAGCGCAAACGCTGCGGCAAACGAGGCCTGTCGTTCATCGAAACCGCCGCCCCAGGCCAGGTCGCCCGCTCGTCCAACCCCACCAGCCACGTCCGCGCCCCGACCCGCGCACGACCCGAATAATCCGTTTGCGCCGCCGCATCATTGGCTAAAGGGCACCCGCAGGACAGCAGAACCTATTGCGGGTGTTCGTGTTCCGTTATTCTGTTTTGCCGCTGTTTTGCTTTTGGCTTAAGCCGTCACCGCGTCGGCCTGCATGCTCAGGTAGGCCAGTTCGGCGGGCGTGAGTTTGATATCGAGGGCCGGGAGCGTCGTGACCAGTTCTTCGACGGTGCGCGGGCCTACCAGGGCGAAACTCTCGAACGGCTGATTGAGCACGTAAGCCGCGGCGATGTTGATGGCGCTGACGCCCTTTTGTTGGGCCAGTTCAAAAGCGCGTTGGCGGCGGGCGCGGTTTTCTTCGCAGTCCCAGCATTCAAAGTTGGACGGGCCGAGCTTTTGCCACTGGTCGTCGTCCAGGAAGTAGCCGCGTGCCTGGCTGGACCATGCGAAATGCACGGCTTTCAACTGTTCCAGCCGGGTCAACGATTTCGGATCGGACGAGTGAATACATCCGCCCCACAGCGGCTTGATTTGCAATGCCAGCGACAGATTGTTGTTCAGGATCGTCATCGGATGCCTGCCGTGTTTTTTCGCATATGCGTTGGCCTGCTCGAAGCGGTCGATGGACCAGTTGGACCCGCCATAGACCTTCAGCAATTTCTGATCGATCAGATCGCTGAGGCAATCGACCAGTTCGCCTGCGGGCAGGTCGAGATTGTCGCGGTGCATGATGTAGATATCAGCCCGGTCCAGTTGGAGGCGTTCGAGGGAGATTTTGAATTGTTTGACGATGTCGGTGGGATTGCAGCAGGGGGTATGTCCGCCCTTGACGGTGACGACGACCTGGTCGGCGACGCCGCGTGCTTTGATCCACTGACCGAGCAATTTTTCCTGCATGCCGCCGCCATAGATGAAGGCGGTATCGAAGGCGTTTCCGCCGCGTTCAAACCAGGCGTCGAACATGACCTGTGCGTGGGGGAAGGTGGTCTGGTTGTCGCAGCCGAAGATGAAGCGGGAAACTTTTTTGTCGAGTCCCGGAATGGTTCCGTACTTCATGTTGTGTTTCGGGCGGACTTTCAGGGGCCGACCGGCGACGGTGGCTTTGCAGTGTTCGGGTTTCTCGGCTTCGTACACCAAGCCGATTTTCTGACGCCACTGATCGAGCGTTCGCAGGTTGCCCAGCGTGTCGCCCCAACTCATGGCGGGACTGGTCAATTCGAGTTTGCCTGTCGCGATCGCGTCGGCGACGGCGTCGGCTTCGTAGGCGAAGCTGTTGCGATCGGCGGGGGTTTCAATGACTTCCTGTTTGCCCGCTTTGTTGACGATGATTTTGCCGGGCGTCGGATCGCCGCGTGACGCCTGCCAGGCGTTTTCCAGCACGATCAAGCCGTCGGTGCCGAAAATGCGGACCTGGTTGTCCATGCTCACCCGCACGCCGGTGGCGACCGACGCGATGATATCACCCCCGCCCCCGGAAACGCCCCCGGAAGTTTCGGAAACGGGGAACTTCAGCACGGCCATCGCATATTCATCGACGTTGGTTTTGCCGAGGTATCCCACGGCCTGCACGTCGGTCGGATCGGCGAACGGCTTGTTCATCGCCGCGCCTGCGATGAGGCGCGCGATCGACACCGGATAGCAGCCGACGTCGAGAATGCCCCCGCCGCCGAGGGCGTTGTTCAACGCGCGGTTGTCGGGGTTGTCGCCGGCACGGAACGCGAACGACGCCTGGATCGCTCGCACCTGGCCGATGGTTCCCGCCTTGATGAGTTCGACGAGCTTGGCCATCTGCGGATGGCAGCGATACATGAACGCCTCGGCGAGGAACAGCTTGCGTTCACGGGCGGTTTCGATCATTTGCATGGCGCAGGCGTGATTGAGCGACAGCGGCTTTTCGCACAGCACGTGCTTGCCGGCTTCGAGGGCGCGGATCGTCCATTCACCATGCAGCACGTGCGGCGGGGCGATGTAAACCGCCCGCACGTTCGCATCGGCGAGCAACGCTTCGTAACTGGCATGTTCGGTCACGCCGGCGCAGTTCAGTTCCTTCGTGAACTTCGCGGCGGCCTCGGCGGAGCGGCTGGCGACGGCGACGAGCTTGCCGGTTTTGGATTGGGTCAGGGCGCGGGCGAAGGTTTTGGCGATCGCGCCGGTGGAAAGAATGCCCCATTGCAATTTCGCGGTCATCGAATCGGTCCTTTCGGTGTTTCTGATTTGCGAT
Source organism: Phycisphaeraceae bacterium (assembly GCA_041674345.1). Lineage (GTDB taxonomy): Bacteria > Planctomycetota > Phycisphaerae > Phycisphaerales > Zrk34 > JBAYVY01. The sequence continues at coordinate 7,526 of JBAYVY010000028.1, forward strand.
TTCCGATTTCGGATTGGGGGGGGGGTACGGCTCGCCACCCAATCCGCAATCCGCAATCAAAAATTCAGCGGGGTGGGTTGTCAGGTTTGGATACGCTATCATGTCTTGTTCGGCTTGACCATTGCCGAATTGGTCGGGAGCATGTCATAATTGGGATCATGGCTCCGCAACGAACATGGCTGGAATCGGCGCTGCGCAACGACACGGCCCACCGCACGCTGGGTCCGCCTCGGCGGGCGCAGCGATGGGTGTGCGGCTTCATCCTCAAGCCGACCGGCGGAGGTTACGCGGATCGCATCGTGTCGGATTACATCCTCGTGTACGTGCTGCGCGGTTCGGGGCGATTCGTCGATGCGTCGGGCAAATCGCACGATGTCGCGGCGGGCGATCTGCTTCAGCACGCGCCGCGCCAACGCTATTCGCTGCTGCCCCATGCCGACGGACGCTGGGCCGAGGTCTATATCGCCGCCGATGGTTCGTTCGATCGCGTGTTGCGCGCGATCGATTACCACGCGGTCGATCACCCGGTGCTGCATCCGGGCCTGGAGTCGCAACTGGTCGAGCGATTCGAGCAGACGCATCACGCGCTGCGGTCGGTCGACGACGCGACGCTGGAATGTCTCCCGGCGTGGCTGCTGGAGATGGTGCTGATCGCGCGGGGACTGGAACATCGCGGCGGCGCCGATCCGCATGCGCGACTGGTGCAACAGGCCTGCCGGTTGCTGGGCGGTGATTGGGGACGGCGGCGCGATCTTCCGGGGGTGGCGGAGGAGTTGGGCGTCGGGTATGAGCGGTTTCGCAAGTTGTTCGCCGAGCGGATGGGGCTGAGTCCGCGGGAGTATCGCATCCGCCGGCGGATCGACCGGGCGCGGGAACTGATCCAGCAGGATGGCCTGAGCAACAAGGCGGCGGCGTACGCGCTGGGGTATGCCGATCCGTTCGTGTTCAGCAAACAATTCAAACAAGTCGTGGGCATCAGCCCGGCGGAGTTCCGCAAAAAGATGCGATGAGGGAAGTAGTGGGTAGCGAGTAGCGAGTAGGTTCTTCCCCGCTACACGCTACTCGATCCCCGCTATAATGCGACCGGTCGTGTCAAACGCATGGCCGCGATACAGGGGGCGTTCCCCATCGCACTCTTACAGAAGGAGTCCGACCATGTTTCGATCTGTGATGTTGGCTGTGACAGCCGGACTGTTGTTGCTGAGTTGGGGTTGCTCCACCGAGCCGAAGACCGAAGCGAAGAAGGAAGTGCTTCACGAAGATGCCCAGCAGGCGATCAAGGATTTCAAGACCAGCGATCCGTCGCTGCAAAAGTTGTTCGACTCGTGCTACGGCTACGCGATCTTCCCGGAAATCGGCAAGGGCGCGATCGGCGTGGGCGGCGCGTACGGCCACGGCGAGGTCTATCAGGGCCGCAAATTCGTCGGATACTGCAACATGTCGCAGGGTTCGATCGGCTTCCAGCTCGGCGGGCAGACGTACAGCGAGTTGATCCTCTTCCAGAACAAGGCGGCCTTCGACGAGTTCTGTGCAGGCGATTACGCCTTCGCGGCCCAGGCCTCCGCGGTCGCCGCCAAGGCAGGCGCCTCCGCCACCGCCGATTACGAACGCGGCGTCATGGTCTTCACCATGGCCCAGGGCGGACTGATGTACGAAGCGTCCGTCGGCGGACAAAAGTTCACCTTCAAAAAAGCCGAGTGATCGAATCGCTGATTTTTCCGCTTCTTCCAACCCTTCGCATCGCGGAGGGTTTTTCATATGTGCAATGTTCAATGTGCGATGTGCGATGTGGTAAAATCACGATTGCCGTGGATCGTGTTCCTCAACATCGCACAGTGAACATTGAACATCCCCCATGCCCGTCATCCCCAACAACTCGCGCGATGTGTACCGGCTTTCCGGCGGGGGGTTGATCCATCAGACCCTGGCCAGCGCACTGGACGGGCTGACCGGCACCGAATGCTGGCGGCAAACCCTCGCCCCGCGTGCCGCCACGCCCATCCATTACCATGAATGCGAAGAGGTCGTCGTTGTCCTCGCCGGCGCCGGCCGGGTCACGCTCGGCGACCAGGTCATCGACTTCCCCGCCGATTGCACCATCATCGTCCCCGCCCACGTCGTGCATCAAATCGTCAACACCGGCCCCTCGCCGCTGCAACTGCTCGCCTGCTTCAACGCCACCCCCGCCCACGCCTTCGCCCCCGACGGCAAAGCCATCCCCCTGCCCTGGGATGTGCTGTGAATCGTCGTTGGCCGGGGGTCGAAGATAAGATCGAGAATATCAGGACCGGACGACAAAAACCGCGTCCGAGATCGCCTGGAAGACGCCGCTTTTCGCTTTATGACTGAACGAAACCTTCATCTTTTCGATCCGGGTCCGGTCAAAATTATCCACGTATGAAGTGATGGCCCGTGTCAGCAGTTCGACGCTGCGCTTCAGTTTCCACGATGCTTCAAAGTCCTGTTCATCCACCCAAATCAGAAACAGGCGGTTCGAGGCGTCGAATCGCATTTCGCCTTGTTCCTCATACAGATTTTGAAGGAGCGGCTTGGGGTCTGCCATGCACGGTTGGGTCAATTCCCGACGAAACGAATAGATGGCGTAAACCAAAGGCGGTATAGTAATCACCAGTGAAATCGCAACCTGTGGCAATCAGTCTTTTCTCGGGTGCTGGCGGATGTTCTTTTGGATTTGCGCGGGCCGGATACAACATCGTCCATGCCTTGGATATTGACCCTACGGCCGTTGCTACTTATCGACAAAACTTTGCAGGTACGCCATGTGACGTAGCGAACATCCGCGTACTCAATTGGCATGCTCTGATGCGCCGGCTTGACTTGGCACCAGGGGAATTGGACATGCTCATCGGTGGGCCACCCTGTCAGGGCTTCAGTACCGCGGGTATGCGATTTTGGGACGATCCGCGAAATTCACTTTTGAAGAGCTATATTTTGGCGCTTTCGCATCTCAAACCCAAGTGGTTTCTGATGGAGAATGTTGAAGGACTTTTGACTGCGAAGAACGGGGACTATGTATTCGAGGCGGCGAAGGCATTCATCGAACTCGGCTACACGATCCGAATTGAGAAAGTGTATGCACACGAATACGGTGTTCCCCAGCGACGAAAACGCGTTTTCATAATTGGAAACAGTTTGTCATTGGACTTTGAGATGCCGGAACCCTTTGCTTATGCCACGGGTTCGATTTTTCGCAACGGAGCTGCGACTCTGCGAGAAGCGATTGGCGGACTACCCTCACCCATATGGGAAGAAGGAGGGGGGCAATGCTATTCGTCCGTTGCGGCAACAGCGTTGGAGGAGTATTACCGAGATTCCTGCACGAGGGTGTCGGATCACTACACAGCAATGGTCAATGGCCTACAACGCGAACGCATCCGTTTACTACGTCCAGGTCAGACCATGAAGGATTTACCGGCCCAATTGCAGCACATGTCATTCCAACGGCGGGCTATGCGCCGCGTAATGGATGGAACTCCATCCGAAAAGCGCGGGGGTGCTCCGTCGGGCTTAAAGCGGCTGTTCTTCGATGAACCCTGTCTTACCGTAACTGGTGCGGCAACGCGAGAATTGATCCACCCCGTTGAAGATCGATCCCTTACCATCAGGGAATGCGCTCGGGTTCAAACCTTCCCGGATGCGTTTGTATTTGAAGGAACCACCGCACAGCGTATTCAGCAGATCGGCAACGCTATTCCCCCCATGTTGGCCGAAGTGTTTGGTACACACCTGCTCAAGTATGGCTTTGAAGGGAAAAATACAGGCGAGCAGGGTCGGCTTGTTGGATTTTCGCTCACGAAAGCGGATGGAATGAGCCCCGCTCTTGGCCACACTCGTTCCAAACTGCTGACGTTCACCAAGACTTATGAACAATCCCATTTATTTTGATCGGGGTGGATATGCCCATGCCAATTGTTGTTCAGCAACTGCTTGCTCAGTGCAAGGTTCACGGTAGCGGTGATGCCCAAGTCATGCTGTCGGACTCTGAGTTGTATGCGCTGTTTTATTTGAGCATACACGATCTTGGCTGGGATCAAGACCGTTTTGGCTTTGAGGAGATCAGACCGCCGGACAACGCTTATTATCAGATTCCGGTCACATGGTTCAGCAATCTGAATATCGCCGCTGCCACGCCTGACTCCCTCCTTCAAATCCTCGATACCGCGTGTCAGTATCACCGAGACTACTCGCTCTACATCAGCAACCTTGCGGCCCTGCACCGACGGCGTATGAAATATGCAAGAATCCTTGCGGGACAACCCCTGCCCAATATGGATCAGATAGCTCCCCGCAGTTTGCTTGAATACGGTATGTGCGATATCGGATTGTTATCCAATTGGATGATGTGGCGGAAGTGGGTGTATGACGTTGATAATCGTGCGGCACAGGAAACAGGTTATTTTTTTGAACCCGTGTTGGCGTCATGCATCGGGGGAGAATCAGTTGGTGCGAGGAACTCGCCGGTCAAGCGACTGGACCATCGTGGACAGCCAACAAATAAAGGCAGGCAGATTGACTGCTTCGTTCCAGCCCTCAATAGAGTTTACGAACTCAAGATGCGTGTAAGTATTGCCGCCAGTGGGCAAGGGCGATTTTCAGAAGAATTATCTTTCCCCAAAGAATGTGCTGCGGCAGGATTCACACCCATCCTGCTGGTAATCGATCCAACATCTTCCAACCGACTGGAGGAACTGGAGGGGGCATTCAGGACGGCGGGAGGCATGTGCTACAAGGGGGCGGACGCATGGGATCACATGGAGAATGCCGCCGGAGATGTCATATCCGCTTTCATTGAACGGTACATCAAACCACCGCTTCAAGATTTCAAAAACAGCTATCCCGACCTTCCCTCCCCCGTAACTTTGGCTTGGGCAAATGATCGGGTCACGATTACTATTGCCGGTCGCTGTTATACATTGCCACGTTCAGCCATCGTCGAAACCGAGAATGACGACTGTGAAGAATGAACTTACCAAAGGAATCGAGTTCAATGCAACGAGGGCGCATACTGTCGAGGGACGCCGGCGTGACGATCCTCAGCGGCAAAAAGTGGGACCGGGAGTGCTCCGTTGAAAAGTTTTCCGGCATGTCTGAAGCCACAACGGCCCTTGCGAAGTTCGCGTTAATGCCCCCAAATCGTCAGTATCGAAATGTCGCTTGCATTGATCGAAAGTCGTCATCTCATTTTCCGCAGATGAGCAGGTATTCGCGGCTGCCGGAGACGGACCCTTTGCCGCCGCGCGATTGTTGCGAAAATGTGAGGTTGAGTTGAAGCATCAAACTTTTCTTGCATTCCTTTGCGATGGCTGAGAACAAACCACTGACGGGTTTTACCATTTCCACTTCAATGCCGCTAACCAATATTTGTTCACCGGATGCAAGAGAGAGGGGCGTGTTGGATCATTCGGACTATTCACTCGCCCTGTTTTTCCCGCAGAATCAGCCATTGCCCGACCGGGCGCTGCCACGCGGCCAACTGCTCGAAACGCGCGGTGAAGCCGGGTGATGCCTTTGTGAACTTCGCCCATTGCTCCGGCGTCGTTACGATCACCCACGCCTTGCCCGCCGCTTCCGGGGGTGTTGCGAAATTCGCCAGCGATGCCGGGTCATTGCGCAGCGTGATTTCCAGCGTGTCCAGCCGGGCGATGTCGCGGTCGGCGTAAAAACTGAACGTCGGATCACGAAACCCCAGGGTGTTGACAAGTGGGAAGTGGGAAGTGGGAAGTCGGAAGGATGGGGCCTTACTTCCGCCTTCCGCCTTCCCATTTCCCACTTGCTCCGACACTTTCGCCAGCAGCTTCGGCACCGATCCGACCGACATCAGCGAACTTTCCACGTTCATGGCGATGTTGATGGCGGCGGTCAGGCACGCCCCGGCGACGAGCAAGCCCCCCACGCGCGTTCGGCCCTTGCGGAACAGCACCATCGCCGCGACCAGGCCCGCCGGGACGATCATCGCCTGGAGCGTCACGCGCATCAGGCCCGGCAGCATCGCGTGATCGAGCGGCAGCTTGCGTGTGATGGCGGGGATCATCAGCGCCGCGACGCATCCGCCGAGTACCACGAACATCGTGATCGTGATCGTCAGCAGCCCGTTGGGGATTCGCCGCGCCGGGTGGGCCGGGTTGTGTGCGATGGTGGTTGCGTCGTCGGTGACGTCCAGCCACCGGCGGAGATACCAGGCGGCGATCAGCGCCATCGGCGCGCCCATCGGCAGAATGTACGTCGGCAGTTTGCCCTTGATCGCGCTGAAAATCACCAGCGGCAACAACATCGCCACAAGCAAATACCCAATCACATGTCCCCCCCGGAAGTTGTCGATGATCCGCCGCCACGATGCGTGAAGCCACGGCAGCGGCAGCAAAACCGTCAGCGGGAAAAATCCCCCCAGCGCGATCGGCAGGTAATACCACCACGGCCGGGGATGATCGCCTTCGCCCGTCGCCCGCAGCACGATCTCCTGGTACCACGTCCCGGCCGCGCCGGGATGCATCGCCCACACCGCCCCGGCCCACGCCAGCAGCGGCAAACTCACCACGATCAACCCGACCAGCCAGTGCCAGTGGAACACCGCCCGCCACTGCCCCCGCAACATCAGCCACACCAGCACAATCCCCATCGGCATCAACCCCACCGGCCCCTTGACGAACACCGTCAGCGCGACGAACAGGTGGAACAGAAGACGGGCTTGCGTCCTGCGTCCTGCGTCCTGCGGCGCATCCGCCTTGCCGCAAGCCGCAAGTCGCAAGTCGCAAGTCGAGAAGCCGACATACCCGCACACCATCGCCGCGGTCCAGAAGCCGTTGAGCAGCGGGTCGATCAGCACCATGCGACCGATCGCCACCGTCAAGGGCGAAACCAGCAGCAGCACCGCCGCGATCAGCCCCGTGGTTTGGTCGCGCGTTTTCGCGCCCAGCCGGTAGATCGCGCCCGCCGCCAGCAACGTCGCCAGCACCGACGGCAAACGGGCGGCGAACTCCGTTTCACCCAGCAGCGTCATGGATGCCGCGCCCAGCCAGTGAACCAGCGGCGGCTTCTTCAACCGCGGCTTGCCCTCGAACATCGGCACCAGCGGGTTTCCGTTTTCCATCATCACTTGCGTTACCCGCGCATACCGTCCCTCGTCCGGTGAATACAACGGATGCGACCCCAGCGCGAAAAACAGGTTGTAAACCGCGAACGCCAGCAACACCGCCCCCAGCGCCATCGCCACCCGCTGATGCCGGGGCGACAACAACGCCACCGCCCCCGGAAGATGGGTCAGCGGCGGCCGTGTGTGTTGAGTCTGCTGCATCAAATCGAATTGTATGCGAAACACATAAAACGCTGGGGAGGAGACAGGAGATATTATATTCGGCGCGCCGTGGGTTCTGACTCCTTACTCCTTACTCCTTCCCCGCGCCTTTGTGATAAAAGCGGCATTGATGCGATTGCTTGTCACCGACCCGGATTGAAACTTTGAATTTCGCGCGGCACCTGATGATACCGCTGCATCGTCCGCATCACCCGACCGTCGATCAGCCACATCGACGCGACCGCCCCGGCCAGCATCACGATCAACGCGATGATGCGTCGGACGATCAACGTCCGGCGGCAAGGGCCTGAACAACTTCCGGGGGCGGGGCGACTTCCGGGGGCGGGGGTCATGTGTTCTCCAGTTCCGCAGCGGTTTGAAGGATCATCGGGCCGATCACATCACGGGCGAAGCGTGTCAGCAACAGCGCCCCCAGATGTCCGCCGTAGTGACCGGCTTTCAGCCATGCCGGATCATAGCATCGCTGTTCCAGTCGCGGGTCGTCGCCGCCGGGTCCGGTGAACGACGAAAACCCCGCGCACCATTTCCGGGGGCCGTCCGCCGCGCCGAACAGACGTGTGCCGACGTTGAGAACCAGCCAGTCGCGCGGGCTGTAAATGTTGACCATCCGGCGAACACCGGCCAGCGCCGGGCGCAGGTCGTAATCGCCGCTCACCGCCGCGTTCAACAGCCACGCCTGTTCGACCGGGTGTTCGCCGAGTTGTTCGAGCGTGTCGAGTATCACCATCGCGCCGGTGGAGTGGCCGACCAGCACGACGCGCTTGCCGGTCAGCGCGCCGATCCGACCGGCCAGTTCCTCCGCCATTCGCCGATGCGATTCGCGGTCACGCAAATTGTTCAGCATCCAGCGATGCTCCGGCCAGTCGAAAATCTCGCTGTTCCGCAGCCCCGCCTCGATCAGCCCCGCGCAAAACGAACGATCCCCCATGCGCTCCCCCTGCATTCCCGGCAGATAAATCGGCAGAAGTTCGGACATGAATCAAAATCCCGAAAAAGATTCACCACAGAACCACAGAGGAAGAAAAAAGATTTTTGCCACAGATGAACGCGGATGAACACAGATAAGTGATTTTTATTATCCGATCCGCGTTTATCCGTGTTTATCCGTGGCTCAATTCGCTTTCTTTTCTCTGTGGTTCTCTGTGGCCCTCTGTGGTGAATCTCCCTTTCTCTTTAATCGAACTCATCACCCTTGAATGTCCGGCCCAGGTAAACCTCGCGCACCAGTTCATCGTTAATCAGATCGCGCGGCGCGCCCTCACGCAGCACCTTGCCGTCGTGAATGATGTACGCCCGGTCGCACACCTCCAGCGTCCGCTGCACGTTGTGATCCGTCACCAGCACCGCGATGTTCTCCTGATCGCGCAACCGGCGAATCTCCGTCTGCAACTCCTCCACCGCCACCGGGTCAACCCCGCTGAACGGTTCGTCCAGCAGCACCAGCGACGGCTCGGTAATCAGCGCCCGCGCGATCTCCAGCTTTCGACGCTCCCCGCCGCTCAGCGTTCGCGCCTGCTGCTTGCGCAGTTTCAGCAGGTCGAACTGCGTCATCAGTTTTTCCGCGATCTGCGTTTGCTGCTGTTTGGACAGCGGGCGCGTTTCCAGAATCGCCCGCAGGTTGTTTTCGACGCTCAATCGCTGAAACACGCTGGGTTCCTGCGACAGGTATCCCATGCCCAGCCGGGCGCGTTTATACATCGGCTGCTTCGAGACATCGTGCCCCTCGAAGACGACCTGTCCCTCGTCCGGGCCGATCATGCCGATGGTCATGCGAAAGCTGGTGGTCTTGCCCGCGCCGTTGCGGCCGAGCAGTCCGACGATCTCGCCCTGGCGGACGTGGAATGACACGCCATCGACCACGGTGCGCCCGCTGTATCGCTTGACCAGATTGACGGTCTTGAGAATCACCATAGAACCGCCATGTTAGCCGAGAAAAGAGGGATTAACCACAGAGGCACAGAGGCACGGAGAAAAAAGATGGAACCACGGATGAACGCGGATGAACGCCGATTTAAGCAACCACTGGAAAATCATCCGTGTTTATCAGCGTTCATCCGTGGTTCCATTTTTTATTTTACATCTGCGTCTCCGCGTCTCCGCGGTTAATCCCTTTTGCCGCGGCCCGCGCCGCGTCGGCCAATCGTTGGTGGGCGATTTCGTGGTCGCCGATGCGGTCGATCAGCGCCAGCAGCGCATCGACCTGTTGGGCCGGATCATCATGCCGGGCGATTTGCGCCAGTGCCGCGTCGCCCTGTTCCTCCATCGCCCGCAGAAACGCCGCCTTCAGCCGGGGCTGATCCATCAGCAACACTTCGACAAACAGCCCGCGCCGTGCCGCCAGTTCGCGCACCGCCGCGACATCGCCGGCATCGAACGGCGGGTTGAGCAGCATCAAACACCCGCGCGGATGCCGTTGCACGATTTCGTCAGGTGAAAGTTTTTCGGTGAGTATCGTGACGCCCGCGTCCTCCGCCGTCTGACGCCGCTGTCGCCGGGCTTCTTCCAGGGGCATGACGATGCGTGACAGCCGATCCATGTCGTTCGCCCGCCGCGCCAGCGCGATCGCCCGCTGACAAAACCGCTCGCATTCCAGATACCGCATCCCCGCCAGGGCTTCACCGGCCTGTTCCATCAGGGCATCAATCTGATTCGGGGCGTCGGGCATGGTGGTGAATATCGGTTTGCCGGTCGGATCACGGCGGGTTACGCAATGACGAATGACGAAACTCGAATGACGAATGAAGTTCCAAATTCCAATGTTCAAACAACAGGCCGGCGCGTTCCGGGGGGTTGGAATTTGGAACTTGTGATTTCATTCGTCATTCGTATTTCGTCATTCGTCATTTACCCCTGCCTCATTCAAAGCGATGAACACCGTCCATCATTCACCGATCTTTTCGCACAGCGCATCGATCACCGCGGTCCAGGTCGCCACGGCGTCGTTCATTTCATATGACAAGGTGTCGGCCAGCCCCAGCCAGTCGTTGGCCAGCAATTGCTGTCGCACGAGCATGAGGTGGTCGGTCAGGGCCGCGACGAGTTGGGCGACGGGTTGATCCCGCACGGTGATGTCGTCCAGCCGGATGCCCAGCAGTTGGGCCGAGTGCAATACGGATTGTTGCGTTTGCTGCCACACGCCCAGCGCCTGTCGGACGTGTTGCATGGCCGGGGCGTTCTGATCGGCCTGAAGCAGCTCCGCGGCGCGCTGCTGGTCGTCCGCCGTCGCCGCCAGCGCTTCGCGCACTTCCATCAATGCCGATCGCGCCAGTTCGCCCGGCTGGGCGGTGGTCAGTTGCAATTCGCGGTCGCCGACCTGCTGATCGTGGGCCGCTTCGAGCGATTCGTTGAGCAACACTTCGCCGTCGATGCGGACTTCGACGATCAGTCGTCCGCCGGCCGCGGATGAATCCCGCGCCGCGGCGATCGCCTGTCCCACGGTTTTCACGTCGGCGTCCAGGGGCTGGTTGTCGAGGTAGATGGGCATGGGGGGAATTTCCGATCTCCGATTTCCGATTTCCGATTGAGCCGGGCTGTCTTCCCATCGGC
>JBAYVY010000029.1:0-18386 GCA_041674345.1 Phycisphaeraceae bacterium
GATGCCGATGGGCGCGACCAGCGCGTGATTCTCGGCATCGGGGAGCGTCATGCTGACGATGACAGAGGCGGTTTGCGAGAAGTGCCGGCGGATGTAGGGCCATTGCTGGATTTGCTGGGCGGCAACCCGGTGTGGTGCGCATCCAGCGCGTCCACCGCGTTTTCCGGCTGATCGGAAGCAAGCAGGGTGTTGCTGACGGCGAGGGCGTTTTCCCGTTGGGCGTCGTGCAGCGATCCCATGAACGCGGGGTTTTGGCTCAACGAAGGTTTCAGTCGCAGCGCCTCCTGGTAATGCGCGACGGCGGAGGGATAGTCCCGCAGCCGCATGTACCGGTCGGCGTCGCGGACATGCTGCTGCGATTGGCAGCCGGTGAGCAACGACATCGACAACATCGCGAGAATCCCAAGGAGGTGATGCTGGCGGGAAGCAGTCATAAATGCCTCCCAACCGCGGCGGTGAAAGTTTCGCGGCGCATTGTATCCATAGCGCGGACGCCGGTCGCTGTCGCGGTATTGCCGTGAAAATCAAAATAATTCGGACGCTAATTATTGGGGCGGGTAATGATCGCCGCGGATCGCCGCCATTTTCAAATAAGGGTGAACGGGCTTTGAGTTCAGGCAGGAATCGTCACGGCGCGGGTTGCGCCTGCTTTTCGATTTCCGCCAGTTGTCGGACGCATTGCGGATAGGCGTCGGTTTTGACGTACTCGGCGAACAGGGGGTTTTGCGTCATGTCGCCGAACGTCATGCCCGCATCCTTGCGAACCGCCACCACCCATCGCGTCACCTGATCCCATTGCTTGCCGGCCATCGCCAGATCAATGAGCGAGTAATACGCATCCGGCATGGACGGATCGCTGACGACGACTTTCTCTAGCAACTTCGCGGCTTTGTCGGATTCATTTTTCTGGATCGCGACGTTGGCGCGATACAGATCGAGATAGGGATCGCCGCCCAATTTCTTGTCCAGCCGGTCCACCGCCGCCAGCACCTTGTCCCATTGCTTCTGGAGAAAATAAGCATCAATGCTCATCAGGTCGGCGTTGGCGGCTTTGGGAAACAGCTTGGTGTAATTCTGAAGCAACTGAAGATACAGGTCCATATTGTTCATCCTCTGTGCATAGACGGCTCCCATCGCCATGAGGGCCTGATCGCGTTGCAATACCACAGGCAGTGCCTGGTAGTGTTTCAGCGCCTCGTCAAATTTGCCTTGCGCGGCCGCTCGTTCCATGTTACCGATGTCTGTGAGGTGCGTGACATATGCGCTTTCCGAGCCGATCAGTCGCTGAAGCACACTGCGATTGGCGGATGCGACACTCGGCAGCAACCGGCGGCGCAGCGTTTGCGTCATCGCTTCGCCCATGAACGCGACATCCATGTCGGCAATGCGAATCTTTCCGTCTTTCCCGGCGGAAAGATGCATGTTGTGATAGTTCAGTCCCCCCTTGGATGTCATTCTGAACAGGACTTTCCATTGGCCGCCGATTTGCCGGGCATGGACGAAGCGATAGTGTCCCGCGCCGTCCCGGAGTTGCTTGACGATTTGATCGCCGAATTGCTGATTGATGTTCTTCAAGCCCTCCCACAAGCCGGCGCGGAACTCGGCGGTCATCTCCATTCCCTTGGTCGATTGATCGAACAACGCCTGAGCATCCACTGACGCGGCCAGTATATCCGGCTGCTTCGCATTCAGCGAGTTCGCCAGTTGCCTGGCGAAATCCGTCACCTGCTTTTCAGTCAGCGGCACCGGCGCGGCCCCGTTCGCCGCGGCCACATACATCAACGACAACAACAATCCCGCGACACAAACACGTTTGAAGTGCGACATGATGAAGTTCCCCTGTCAATCAGTGGATGGATCGACCGTCACGACAGCCCCAGATAGTACCGGATTTTGCCGAGCAAATCTTCCGCCAGGTTGCGCTGCTGCGTCTGTTGCGTGACCGATTCCTTGGCGGCGAGCGCGGCGTCGGTCCTCATCCGGCGATCCGCCAGCGCGGTGCCCAGTTTGTCCAGCAGCACCGTGCGGGTTTTGAGGAACTCGACCAGATCGTCCTTGCTCAGTTCATAGACGGTGACTTCGGTGACGGCGGAAACGGTGGCCGAACGTTTTTCGCCGGTGAGCAGCGACATTTCCCCGAAGAACTGGCCGGGGCCGAGCTTGGCGACCTTGCGCGGTGCCAGCCCGCCGCTGGCGACTTTCACATCGAGCAAACCATCGACAACGACGAACAGCGAATCGCCCGCTTCGCCTTGCGTGACGACGTCCTGGCCGGGGCCGAAGTGTCGTTCGGTGAGTTTCCCGGCCAGTTCGGCGATCTGATCGACGCTCAGCGAACTGAACAGATCGACCCGTTCGAGCAGCACGTATTTCTGCGCCCGCCGATCCACTTCACGCGGCGGCATCCTGGCGTGGTAAATGTCGCGTTTGGGGTAGGGCACGCCCATGCCGGCCTGCCACATATGCTCGCTGATGTGCGTGGCGACGATGTCGGGCACGATATTGTGATCGGCGTAAGTGGCCAGATAGAAGCGGCAGCGATAGACCACGCCGTCGTTGCCGAACTCCTTGACGATGACATCGGGCCTCGGCTCGGCCAGCACGCCCGGCGCGTCCATGAGGGCGGCGAGCAACACGCGCTTGGCGTCGCGCACCTGGACGGAGTATTCCAGCGCGACGGAGATTTCGGTGCGGAAGCCGGTGGTGGGGCGGTTGTAGTTGGAAAGACTGCGTTCGGTGATGAAGCTGTTGGGCATCACGACCAGCACGTTGTCGAGCGTGACCAGGTGGGTGGCGCGCCAGTTCATTTCGGTGACTTTGCCGGCCGTTCCGTTGACTTCGATCCAGTCGCCGATGCGGAAGGGATGTTCGACGTTGAGCGCGATGCCGCCGAAGAAGTCGCCGATCATGCGCTGGAGCGCGAAGCCCAGGACGATGCCGACCACGCCGGAACTGAGCAGCAGGCCGGTCAGGGGGCCGGTACCGAACGCCACGATCACGAAGGCCAGCACAAATGCGATCACGACCAGCAGCCGTACCACATCGACCAGCAGGTGGCTGGGCGGCTGGCCCATGCGCCGCTCGATCATGCCGGTCCAAAGGAACACGTCGATCAGTTTGCAGGTGAACCACGCGGCGGAAAGCATCGTGGCGGCGATGCTGACGTCCAGCACCACGGGCAGGGCGTCATCGGACAGCTCGCGACCGAAAAGCGAGAAACCAAAGTAGAAGAGCAGCGAAATGACAGCCAATCCGATCGTGGCGACCGCCGGCCAGAACATCGCGATGTAACGATGACGAGGCGAATCGGGTGTCATGGATCATCAATATACCCGAAACGCCGAAAATCAATCGCGTTTCAGAAACATCCGGCGTGATGCGCCGCGGTGGAACGCAGCGTCGGCTCGCCGTCGGATTCGGTGATGCGGATCGTCACCGCCCGCGCCCTCACCGGAGGAAATCCGCAGATCGCCTTGTGTCCCATGTTGCGGCCCTCGTACACGATGATCGGCTCGCGCCCGCCGAGGTACGTTTCAATTTCGATGACGAATCGTCGAACGTGTTCGCCGCCGGTCAGGTCTTCCATCAGCACGACATGATCGAGCAGCACGGGCGAGGCCGGTTTCCACGTCCAGCTTTGCTTCGCCGCGTCGTGCGCGAAATCGGCGGCGGTCGCCAGGGGCTTGCCGAATCGCTCCCGCAGCGCCGCGCCGAAATCCAGCAGCCGTTGCGTATCGCCGGGCGGCAGCAACCCCCGCCGATCCGGCCCGACGTTCAGCAGCATGTTCGCGCCCCGGCCCACCGAATAGTGGTAAATCCCCAGCAGTTCCCCGACGCTTTTGATCGTGTGCGCGTCGGCGTCCTGGTAAAACCAGAAGTGATCTCGCAACATCAGATCGCACTCCGCCGGAAGCCAGCGCGGTTCGATCCGGTCCTTGCGATCCGTGCGGACGGACACATCCAGTTGATCGGTCGTGTTCCAGTTCGGTCGCTGCGCCAGCCCCGCTTCGTTGCCCACCCAGCGATAGTCCGGGTCGGCCATGTTGAAGATCAGAATGTCCGGCTGCATCCGCCGAATCTCGCCGGTGATGCGGGGCCAGTCATATGGATGATTCTCCGACCCGCACCCGTCGAACCACAACATGTCGATGGTTCCGTACGCGCCGCCGAGCAGTTCGCTGATCTGTGCGATGAAATAATCGTCGTATTTCGTCGGGTCGTCCATGACGATGCTGTTGCCGCCGAGGTTGGCCTGCGCCGGTGAATAATAGAGGCCCACGCCGAAGTCGTGCTTGCGGCAGGCATCGACGAATTCACGCACGACATCGCCCTTGCCGCCCCGCCAGTTCGTCGCGGCCTTCACCGAATAGCCCGTGTGCTCGCTGGGCCAGTTGGCGAAACCATCATGATGCTTGGCGGTCAGCACCGCATAGCGGAATCCCGCTTTTTTAGCGGTGGTGATCCACTGTTCGCAATCCAGTTGCGCCGGGTTGAACGCCTCCGGCGGCATGGGCTTGCCGTCCCAGTCCTTGTGGTCTTCAAAAAAAGTGCGAATGCCGAAGTGCAGAAACAGGCCCATTTCCCAGTCCTGAAACTGAAGCTGGCGGGCGGTGGGAACGGCGGTGGGAAGCGTTGCGGTGTTCATCACAGTTCAATCTCGGCAAGTTTGTTGTTGTCGAACTTCACGTCCGCTTCGGCGGCGATGTGTTTGAACTCTTCGATCTCGGCGGGGGTGAAAATCAGGCCGCCGTACTTTTCGCTCAGGGCCGCGCCCTGCGCTTCGATCTGGCCGGGCAACAGGCACGCATCGTTGCCGTGACCCAGAATGTCGTCCAGCACGGCTTGCACGTTTCGCTTCTGATCCCGTCCGGCGGCGAAGTTGTCAGCGCTGATCGCTTCGGGCCTGACGCACTGGAAGTAGAAGCAGCAAGTTCCTTTTTCGCCGGGGCCGACCCGCGACCAGCGATTGCGAATCGTCGGCAGCGACCCGCCGGTGTACGCGGCATACAACTCGTTAATCAGCGACAGACCGTATCCCTTATGCGCCCCGAACGGCAGCAACGCGGCCGCGGCATTCGGGTCGGTCGTCGGCTTGCCGTCCTTGTCCACGGCGCAATTCGGCGGCAGCGGTTTGCCTTCGCGCTTGAATTGCTGCACACGCCCCATCGCCACGGTGCTCGTCGCCCAGTCGATGCAGATGGGGAAGCCCAACGTATCGGTGGTGGGGAAGCCCCATGAGTGCGGATTGGTGCCGAGCGTGGGGAACTTGCCGCCGAAGGGCACGACTTCCGCCAGCGCCGCCGTGCAGCAGGTGTATGCCAGATACCCTTTTTTCGCCGCGTCGATCACGTAGCCGCCGCCCCAGAGATAGTGGAAAGCGTTATCGACGCTGACGATGCCCACGCCGAACTCGTCGGCCAGTTTCATCGCGGTGTCCATCGCCTCGAATGCGACCGCTTGCCCCAGCTTGCGATGGGCGTTCCACCGTTGCACCGCTTTGAACTTGCCCGGCAGCTTTTCGATGGTGGCGTTGGGCTTGCACCCGCCGGTCTTCGAGCCGAACAATTCATCGAGGTGCAGGGCCTTGATCGCATTGTGCGTTTTGATCCCGTGCCACGCGGTCAGTTGCGAAAAGCGAGCGCCCTGTGCCGCTTCCTCGGCGGTGTACCCGCGATGTTGGTACGCCGCGGCGACCAGAGCGTTGTGTTGTTCGACGGACATGACGAAGTTTTTAGGCATGACGAATCCTGTGGGGGAGGGTGTGATACTTCCGGGGGCGGGATTGGGTATTGTCACGTCTGCGGTTGGCCGGGGCAAGCGGCCTGCAAATGATCTTGTGAGTGGGTATCTCGCTGGTTACAATCGGCAATCGCAACATGGACTGGGGCTGCTCATTTTTTTATGGGAGCGATTCACATGCTTCAACGACTTGTCACCGTGGGCGGTTTCGCAATGGTTCTGAGCATCATGGCGTTCGGATGCAGCACCGCAAGCAGGACGCCCCCGCTGGATGCCGCGGGCGTTCCCGCGCAAAAGTATCTGATCGGCGGCGGTTATGCGGTGGAGTTCAAAGCGCCGGTCGCCGGCATCTTTTACATGGTGGATAGCGCGGATCATCAAATTTTGGCGACCAAGACCCTGGATGCAGGCGAAAATTTTCGGGAAACAATGCCAGTTCGCGGCGATGGAGTAGCACGACTCGAGAAAATAATAGGGAAGCCCATTTCGCAAATTCACCTGTCACACTATTTCGTTCCCTTGGCGGATTTCGGTTACGAAACACAAAGCGGCGTCGCCAAGACAAAGTCGCCCGATGGGACGGCAAAGCCCAAATAATAGCCCTTGACGAATATAGATTATGAGCTATATTGATGACAGTTGGCAGGTCGAGTTCACGGATGAATTCGCCCGGTGGTGGGATGACCTGACCGAGGCGGAACAGGAATCCGTTGCGGCAAGTGTTCAGTTGTTGCAGCGGTTAGGCCCCGGTTTGCCGCGTCCCCATTGCGACACCGTGAAAGGATCGAAGCACCCCAACATGAAGGAGCTTCGTACCCAATGCCAGGGACGGCCGCTTCGGACTTTTTTCGCGTTTGATCCACGCAGATGCGCCATACTGCTGATCGGCGGCGACAAGACCGGCAAGGATCGCTTTTATGAGCAAATGCTCCCGCTGGCGGATCGGCTTTATGGCGAGCATCTTCGGCAACTGGCCAAGGAAGGACTGATCTGATGGCAAGAAACTTTCAAGAACTGCGCGACAAAATGTCACCCGAACGTCGGGCCCGAGTTGATGCCAAGGCACATGAGATGATGGTGGAGATGTTATTGGCCGAGGTGCGAAAAGAGGCGGGCTTGACCCAGGCCGAGGTCGCGGAGGCGTTGAACATTCGCCAGCCGTCGCTGTCGAAACTGGAATCGCAGGACGATATGCAGATCAGCACACTTCGCCGAATCGTGGCGGCGCTCGGCGGAGAGTTGGAACTGGTGGCGAAGATGCCCGGCGGGACCATTAAACTGAGCCAGTTCAAAGACGACATGCGGGCGGCGTAGGATTATCCGCGTGTCTTACGATTGTCGGTGTCATTCGACGATGCTAAAGTTGTCATAAAATGCCAGATCATCAAACCATCGATGAACGGAGTTTGGCGTTCGGCCGGGCGATCGCGGCGCATGTGGCAGCCGATCCGCAGTTGATCGCTCGCGCCCGGGCGACGGTGGTCCGGTGGCTGGGCGTTTGTTCCGTTCGCGTACAATCGACGTTGCGGCAATGGCTGACGGTACTCGACGGGCCCCCGGCCGGCGTCATTGCTTTATTGACCGGAACCGATGAGCGGGCGATTCGGTTGCGCCAGTCCAATCCATTCGCGGGTGTATTGCCCCATCAGGAACGCAACGCCATTCTTCGCCGGTTCGACCATCATGACGCGACAGCAGCTTGAACACATCATCCGCGCCGCGCCGCGGCCTAACCCTTGTTTGGCTGAAGTTCTTCTTTCAACCGCTCGGCGAGAAACGCCTTCAGGAGCGACTGATAGGGCATGTCCCTTTGGTTGGCCAGAACCTTTAACGCATCCAGCATGGATTCGGGTAATCGCAGCGAGATGGTTTGCGTGGAGGGCTTGAGTTTCGGCAAGGTCACCTGTTGAGTACCGGACCAATCCATGTAATCGGCGGAATCATGTTTACGCCAAAAGCGACGTTCCTCGGCTTCATTCCTGAATTTCGGGATTTTCTTCATAATGGATATTTCCTTCTTTCCGATGGAGTCATGTCCCTGGCGGAAATGACGCGGATTCGATCCTGACGTATCGTCAACACAACGAAAAGAAATCTGTTCCTGTCCGTTCGTCCCAAGGCGTAGTATCGACACTCATGCCACGAATGCGCCGCATCGTGTTTCACAAGCAGCGGCCGGTTAAAAAAGACCTGCTCGCACTCGCTTTGCGAAACATCGTGTTTGTCCCAATTCTTCGTCGCATTGCCGGCATCCCATTGAAAACCGACACATGCGGTCAATCTCTCGAACGGAGTCACCATGCCGCCTGTATATCGTCATTATATACGGCGGTCAATAGCGCGGCCACGGCGGGAGCCGCATCGCTTGCAAGATGCCCGTCCGTCCGCGATGATCCGTACACCTCAATCACTCAGGCGGAACTTTTACGGGAGCAACCGATGCAGATCACCAAGGGTTCGTACACGTTCGACTGGAACAGCGACTGGGCGCAAATCCCGGCCAACGTCAAACTCGGCTACACGCATGGCGTGGTCGTGGACAAGCGGGGCCGGGTGCATGTCTTCAATCAATCCGAACACGGCGTGCTGACGTTCGACGCCGACGGCGGGTTCGCCGGCACCTGGAAGGAGTTTCCCTCCAGGCGATTCGTCGGCGCACACGGCATGACGCTCATCGAAGAGGGCGGCACCGAATACCTTTGGCTCACCGATCAAACTTCATGCGAAGTGGTGAAGACGACGCTGGACGGCGAAACGGTGTTGCGAATCGAAACCCCCGGAAGTAAAGGGCCGTACAAATCCGATGCCCGTTACTGCCCGACCTGGGCGACGCAATCGCCGACCGACGGCACGATCTACGTCGCCGACGGTTACGGCTCGTCGTATATCAACTTGTACGACAAGAACGGCAAATATCTCGAATCATGGTCGGGTGAAAAGGGCATGGGCCGATTCGCCTGTCCGCATGGTGTGTCGATCTTCAATCGCAAACAGGCGACCGGCCATGATGAACCGGTGCTGTACGTCACGGATCGCGGCAACAGTCGCGTGCAGGTGTTCGACCTGAAGGGCGGGTTCATCAAGTCGTTCTATCAGGACCATCCGTGCTGCTTTTCGCAGAGCGGCAAAGGCGAGTTGCTCGTGCCGGACTTGTATGCGTTCATCAATGTGTACGACGGCAACGATCAGCCGGCGGCGACGAAACTCGGCGACAACCAGCATGGCATCGTCGGTCACGACGGCTGGCCGAACGTGCCGACCGCGAAGATCGAGGACGGCAAGTTCAACAGTCCGCACGGCGGCTCGTTCGACGCGCACGGCAATATCTACATCGTCGAATGGATCGCGGCGGGGCGAGTCACGAAGCTGACACGGGTGTAAAAACAGCAGAAACATCGCAAAGGGCGCAGAGCCACAAAATCGCAAAGGAAGATTCTTCAGTTTTTTCTTCGCGTCTTTGTGGCTCTGCGCCCTCTGTGAAAAAAATCCGAATCACATGAGCGTGGATGCGCACGGCTTCGCGGCGACGGACGGCGCGGTTACGGGCCGAGGTGGGGGATCGGGTCCGGCACGGCGGGGATGACGTGGCGGTCGTAAAGCAATTGCGCGATCGCGGGCAGGTTGGCGTTGAGGAAAGGCACGAGTTCGGTGTTGTCGGCGGGGTCCAGGCCGTAACGTCGCATTTCGCGGTACGACTGGTCGGCGGGCAGGTGCTGTATGAGGATGCGATAGACCGCGATGACGCCGCCGGTGCGATTGGTCCCGGCGGCGCAATGGACGAGTACGGCCTTGTTTTCACGGTTGGCTTTGACGATGGCTTCGATGGCGTTGGCGTACTGCTCCACGCTGGACACGCCGTTGCCGCGCATGGGGATCAGGTTCATCTCGATGCTGAGATTCTTCACCGCCTCCGCTTCTTTGCGATGATGCAGTTGCTCCATTTTCACGCCGCTGAGTTTGATGACCAGACCGATGTGATGATCGGCCAGCAATGACTGCGCGGTGTAGGGAGGCAGATCGCCGCTGCGATAAAGTTTGCCCGGCACGACTTCCCCCCAGCGATCGACCAGAAACAACGGATCGAGCACGTCGTTGTAGAACCAGATTCCCCCGCCGATCAGCGCGGCGACAACACCGGCGATCCACCAGACGCGGAGAGACTTCTTGTTGTCGGTCGATACTTCCATGTAACCAGTTTAGCGGAATTGGATCGCGGGGATGTTCAACCTCGCTTGTTTTCGGTGAAAATGCGATGACGCGGATGAAGGCAGTATCGGTGTCGTGCGGGATCGTGTCAACAAAAAAGCCGGCCTGTCGAAACAGGCCGGCTTGCGGGAGGCGGGTCAATCGCGAACCAATTACAGCCCCAGTTCGCGTTTGAGTTGTTCGTGTGAAATCGTCGGTTCGTCCCGCTGTTCCTCGCGGGATTGGCGAAGGATGCGCAAATCTTCCGCGTCGTCAAGGGCGTCACGAATGGCCTGAAATTCATCCCATGTCAAAATCACGAAGGATTCTTTGCCATCGTGTTTCAGGATTTGCGGTTTCAGATCAAGCATATCGGTCACCTGTAATCGTGCTGGCGGTGCCAAACTTCATAGATAATTATAGCCGATCCTTCGATGTCGAACAGCACGCGATAATCTCCGACGCGCAAGCGATAGTTCGGCTCGTGCTCGGTCAGTCGCTTGACATCACCCTGTAAGTCATCGGCCAAACGATCAATCGCGTTGAGGATGCGTTGAGCGGTTTGACGCGGCAATTTTCGCAGCGTCTTGGATGCCCGAGGTTTGTACCGAATGTCATATCGCATATTGTTGTTTACGCGTCGATCTGGGGGCGTTGGGGGTCGGGCCAGTCGATGTGGTAGAACTTGCCGCGCGGCTGGTCGGTGCGTTCGTAGGTGTGGGCGCCGAAGTAATCGCGTTGGGCCTGGAGGAGATTGGCCGGCAGGACCGGGGAGCGGTAGCCGTCGTAGTAAGCCAGGGCGGACATGAACGCGGGGGCGGGGATGCCGTTCTGCGCCGCCAGCACCACGACCTGGCGCCAGGCGTCCTGTCCCTGTTTGATCTGCTTGTTGAAATAGGGATCGAGCAGCAGGTTCACCAGCTTGGCGTCTTGGGTGTAGGCGTCGGTGATTTTCTGGAGGAAGCGTGCGCGGATGATGCACCCGCCTCGCCAGATTTTGGCGATCGTGGCGAAGTCGAGCGTCCAGTTGTATTCCTTCTGCGCTTCACGCATGAGCTGGAAGCCCTGGGCGTAGGCGCAAATCTTCGAGCAATACAACGCCTGGCGGATCGCCTCGATGAGCTTCTTTTGGGAACCCTTAAACGCGGGTTTCGGTCCTTTCAGCTTTTTGGACGCATGAACACGTTCTTCCTTAATCGCGGACATGAATCGCGCGAACACCGCTTCCGCCAGTGCGTTGGCGGGAATGCCAAGGTCCAGCGAACTGCCCGCGGTCCACTTGCCCGTGCCCTTTTGCCCGGCGGTATCGAGTATCACATCGACCAGATACTTGCTCTTCCGGGGGCCCGCCGGGTCTTTTTGCTTCAGAATGTCAGCGGTGATGTTGATGAGATAGCTGTGTAATTCGCCTGAATCCCAGTCTGAAAACACTTCGCCCATTTCACCGGCGGTCATGCCGATCAGGTGCTTCATCATCGAATACGCTTCGCAGATGAGCTGCATGTCGATGTATTCGATGCCGTTGTGGACCATTTTGACGTAGTGACCGGCTCCGTTGGGACCGATCCATGTCGTGCAGGTTTCGCCCCGGGTGATGGGCTTGCCTGCTTGATAATTTTCATAGGCCTCGCCGGTTTTCGGATCGACTTTCGCGGCGATGGCTTTCCAGATCGGTTCCAGTTCCTTCCATGCGTCGGGCGAGCCGCCGGGCATGAGGGACGGGCCGAATCGCGCGCCCAGTTCCCCGCCGCTGACGCCGGAACCCATGAAACGGTAGCCCCGCGCGGCGAGGTCTTTTTCCCGGCGGATCGTGGCGTTCCAGTTGCTGTTGCCGCCGTCGATGATGATGTCGTTGCGGTCCAGCAGCGGCAGCAGTTGGTCGATCACCGCGTCCACGCCGTCCCGGTCACTCGGCAGCACGGCCTTGCTCTTGACCAGCAGAATGATCTTCCGCGGCTTGGCGATGGCGTTGACGAAATCCTTCAGTTCAGCGTAACCATGCACGCGCGAGGCGGCGGGTTCCTCCGCTTCGACTTTGCCGATCCATGTCTTCATGGTTTCGGTGGTGCGGTTGAACACGGCGACGACAAAGCCGTGATCCGCCATGTTGAGAACCAGGTTCTGACCCATGACGGCCAGGCCGACGAGACCGACGTTGGCGTTGAGATGCGGGGTTTCCAAAGGCATGAGAGTACTCCACAAAAAAACTTGAAAATCAGAAATAGACTATTTCAACACTTTTCATTCAAAACGCGAAAAAATCGGTTGAAGCCCGGCAAGTGTTGCTTCAACACGTCGGGATTCAATTTCGCAACCATGTCGAAAGATCGCTTGCCCTTGGAATATTTATTTGAACAGTCGCGCGTCGCATGAACGATGGCATCTTGAATATGGTGACGATTTCGTGTCTCCATGTTGTCGAGAGGGGGCAATGCGGATATTTGAAGATTTCGATAATGCGATTGCAAAGTAGTTCGGTCGGTGATAATCCATGATTCCATGCAAGTCACCATAAGCAGCACTTGTTCGTTTTCGGCATTCGCAGGTTTATCCCAGTTGTCACGTTTTTTGAGGTGTTCCCACGTCGCTTCAATGTCACGAATCGGGTCTTCGCTATCCACCAACATCGCAATGAATTTGCCCGCAGGTGCTATGCGATGAGCGATCTTGAAATCATCGAATGTTTCGTTGCGTCCGCCACACAAACGTAGCGACGGCATCTTTCCTTGGAAGCCCATGCGTTCAAAAAGTTTCGTAAACGCCCGCTGTAAGCGAATGCCTTGTTCTTTTGAATCGCCGCCGCCTTCAATGTAGATGCGTACACTCACCAGCGTTTCCCCCCGATTTCGCCGCTCATCCAAAGATGTCCAAGGCGATATTTTTTCAGCCATTCCTGCAATTCGTTGGTTTCAAGCCGCTTCATTTGGGTTTGGCCGTCGTGTTTTTCAAAGACAACGACCGATTCGGGTTGCTCTGACATGGCATCCACCAAGATATCCGAGTGTGTTGAGACAATCAGTTGAGTTCGTTCGGAAGCATCCACCAGTAAGTCAGCCAGTCCCGGCAGCATGTCCGGGTGTAATCCGAGCTCCGGTTCTTCAATACAAATCAGCGGCGGTGGGTTGGGATCAAAGAGAATGGCAAGTAAACACAAGTACCGAAGGGTTCCGTCAGACAATCGATTCGCGGAAATAATGAAGCTTCCTTCTGAAAGCCAAACTTCGACTGTATTTTGTTGTATTTTCACTCCAAAATCATCAAGTCCCTGATACAAATCTCGAAGATGCTCGATGATCGCATTTTTCGCTTTGGGAATGCCTTGTAACCGGTTAAGAAACATGCCCAAATTTGAAAAATCCTCCGCCAAACGATCATTTGGCAGACCGGCTGATTGTGGTTGCCGGAAGACGGAAGAACGTCCGAAGGTCCATTCGCGATAAAGCCGAAATTGGCTGTAGGTGTCGGCAAGATAGGCCAATTCTGGATATTGATCGGGGTCTTTTCGTTGGTAAATAATTGATTGGTCGGGAGCAACGTCTTCTCGCTTCAGATAGCGAGGAGGTTTATCCGAGTGTTCCGCTTTATCTCGAATATTGAGGACAGGTCTTCCACGTTGGAATTTGTAGTAAAAATACGGTTCAGCGTTTCCGGGGTATGGTTCTGTATTTTCAATTCTCTCATCCACTAATTCAAAACGAGTTGCGACTTCGGTGAATTCAATGACATGTCGCAAGGGTTGCTGGCCCGATGGATTGTCGATGATGGCTTCAAGGTGTGCATGTCTATGTGATGACCCTTTCCATATCCACTCGCTTACCCCTCCCCCCCCAGTTCCCCGTATGGGGTCGGTGAGTTCTTTCGCCGCAGAACGGAGTAAGCCGATTGCTTCAACCAGATTGGATTTGCCTGAGCCATTCGGACCAATCAATATATTGAGCGGCCGCATTTTTAGCGCAGGAGTATCCGGCCCGAATGAAAGCAAACCGTTCAATTTCAATTCGTGGATCAGCATGTTGGTCACTCCGCGATCTGTAGTATTGCCTATACCGTTGGAACACTTATTTTACACGGTTATGGCGTATCGCGTTTGGTCACCATTTATTCGCCTGAATGAAATCCTTATCGCCGTTCAGGTAATTCACGATGTTTTGCGTCGCTCGCATCGCCTGGCGTTCGACGCTTTCAAAGGTGCGGCTGCCGACGTGCGGGGTCACGATGATGTTGTCGATGTTCACAAAGGGATGATTGGCGACTTGTGGTTCGGTGTCCAGCACGTCGGTGGCGTATCCGCCGAGTTGGCCGGACTTGCAGGCGGCGGCGATGTCGGCTTCGACGACCAGTCCGCCGCGGGCGGTGTTGATGATGTACGCGCCTTTTTTCATCCGGGCGATGCGCGCGGTGTTGATGAAGCCGCGATTGTCATCGCCCAGGTTCATATGAAGCGACACAAGATCGGCGTTCGCAATCGCCTGGTCGGCGGTCGCGGCACGGGTGACGTTGTATTGTTTGGCGAAGGCGTCGTCCCAGTAGAGGTCGTAACCGATGCACTTCATGTCGAACGCGGCGGCGCGTTTGATGAGTTCCTTGCCGATGCGTCCGACGCCCAGCACGGCGACCGTTTTGCCGAACAATTCATTGCCGGTGATGCGCTTCCATTCGCCTTTTTTGGTGGAGCGAAGATGAGGCCAGAAATGTTTGGCCAGCGCGATCATCAGGCCGAAAGCGTGTTCGGCGACGGTGGTGTGATTGACGCCGGGGGTGAACAGCACCGGGATCTTTTTCTCGGTGGCGTACTTGACGTCGATGGAGTCCAGGCCGATGCCGTACTTGGCGATGACCTTGCAGGGGGTGGGCGCGGCGAGCAGGGCGTCGATGACCTTGGCGGTGATGTGATCGTCGCCGTTGAGCAGTCCGTCGAAGCCCCCGTGTTGCTTGACGAGTTCAAGCACAGCGTCTTCTTTGAGCGGGCCTCGTGCGCGGACGACTTCAAAGCCGCTTTTCGCCAGAAGATCGTGATGGGGGCCGGGGGTGTCCTGATAGGACGTGGTGGTGAGGGCGATGCGCATGGAGAAGAAACCTTTTGCCGTCTGTTGGAAAAGGGCGGAAGCCACACGGCCGATGAGCTTCCGCTCAACCGTGCAGCACGTCCCTCCAGACACCCGCCGTCACTTGCGTTTGGGCGGGCCGACGACCTCCGTGCTGTTGAGGGAAATACGATAGCCGGGCGCGGCGGTTTGTCAAATATCGCCGGAAGCGCGTTGCGATCCGCCCCCATTCGCGGCTACCATGTGACCGGGGTTTGTACCGCTTCCTATCCAGAGCCAGATACATATGTCGGGTCAGCCGGTCATATCATTGAAGGACGTGAAAAAGAGCTTCGACGGCCGCGTCGTGCTCAACGGTGTCACCTTCGATGTTGATGCCGGACAAACCCTGGTCATCATGGGCGGGTCGGGCTGCGGCAAGAGTACGCTGCTTCGCATGATTATCGGCTCGATCAGGCCCGATCCCGGCTCAATCATCCAGCTCTGGGGCCAGGATGTGATCGCGATGAACGACGAGCAGCTCAACAAGCTGCGGCTGAAATACGGCATCCTCTTCCAAAGCGGCGCGCTGTTTCAGAGCATGACCATCGCCCAGAACATCGCCCTGCCCCTGGTCGAACACACGCTGCTGGACAGCAACACCATCGACATCATGGTGAAGATCAAACTCGAACTGGTCGGCTTGCGCGAACATGCGGACAAATATCCGGCGCAGATTTCCGGCGGAATGAAAAAACGCGCGGGACTCGCCCGCGCCCTCGCCCTCGATCCGCAGATACTTTTTTACGATGAACCCAGCGCCGGGCTGGACCCGGTCACCAGTGCCGAGATCGACCAGTTGATCGTCGATCTGACCCGGAAGATCGGCGTGACCAGCGTCGTCGTCACCCATGAAATGGATTCGGCTTTCACCATCGCCGACCGCATGGTGATGCTCGACAAGGGCCGGGTGCTGGCCGTCAACGACCGGCACTGGTTCGACCAGTTGCGCAAGGCCGCCCCGGCGACACTGACCGAAGATCAACAGGTGATCCGCCAGTTTTTGCGCGGCGACGCGCAAGGCCCGATCACGCAACGCAAGCAGACCACCAACTACGCCGAGGATTTGCTCGGTCCCGAAGCCGTCAAACCCCTCGCGCCAGGCCCCAGCGTCGTCGCATCACGCGGCGCGTGAATCATAAGCGAGCCGGGGCGTCCCCGCCCCCGGCCCCCGGCCAACAAAAGCGAGCCGACAGGAGCTGATATGACCCGCCAACGCAACAATCTTTTCGCCGGTCTGTTCGTCGTCGCCGGCATCGTCGTCGCGTTCATCTGCATCGTTTTGCTGAGCGATTTGCAGGGCATGTTCACGCCGATGTACGCCGTGCATGTCAATTACAAACTCAGCGACGGCCTGCTCGGACTCAAGCAGGGCGCCACCGTCACCATCGGCAATTCGCCCATCGGCATCGTCACCGAAATCGCCGACCAGCGCGACGACAAAGACCCCGATCGCGTCATCGGCAAAATCGTCTCGTTTGAAATCCCCAAACGATACACCCTCTACGACAACGCCATCATCGAACTCAACGTCCCCCCGCTGGGCACCGGCACCACGCTCAACATCAAAAACGTCGGCTTCGACCCCCGGAAGGAAACCCAAACGAATGCCGAGGGACAATTGACCGACCAGTTCGGTTATCCGCGGCTGGGCGACGCCTGGACGTGGCAGCCCGGCGATCCGCCCCTGACCGGCGGCGTGGCCGGCTCCATGCTCACCGCCAATCTCGTCGAAGACATCGGCATCGGCGACCTCCAACGCAGGCAGATTCAGGGCATCATCGCCAACGTCAACACCCTCACCACCCAATTGACACAGGACCCCGAAAAACTCCGGCAGATCGTGGACGATCTGCACGCGATCATGGCCGACGCACACGCCTTCATCGCCCAACTCAAAACGCACAGCGACACGTGGTTCGCCCGTCTCGATTCGATCACCGACTCAGCCGACAAAGCCGTCGGAGCGGCCAAGGACATCCTTCAGGACAATCAGCCGGTCATCAAGGACGCCATCGCCAAGGCACGCAACACGATGGACAACGCCGAGGTCGTCACCGGCCGCATCCGCAATGAAACCATCGACAAGATCACCGCCATGCTCGACAAGGCCAACGCCTCGTTCGACGACATCAAAACCGCGACGTCGAATCTCAGCACCCTGGTCGTCACGCAGCGTCCGGTCGTCGAGCGCATGATCGCCAACATGCGGCTGACCAGCGATCAGCTGAAACTCGCCGCCGTCGAGGTTCGTCGCTCGCCCTGGCGTCTGCTCTACAAACCGACCGAAGAGGAACTGGACACCGACAATCTTTACAACGCCTCGCGCAGCTTCGCGCTGGCGGCGACGACGCTGGAGTCCACCGCCGATTCGCTCAACGCCCTGATGAACCGCTACGGCCAACAGATCAACACCGCCGACCCCGACCTGAAACTGATCTTGCAGAACTTGCACACCACCTTCGAGAAGTTCAGCCAGGCCGAAAACGACTTCTGGAAAACCCTGGAAAAACAGGCGAAGAAGTAATGTTCGATGTGCGATGTTCGATGTGAAGATCGCACGTCGCCATCTTTCACAGCCGCGTCTTCCGGGGTCCGAGACGCGGTTCCCCGCCGCTTGCGGCTTAGCGGGGCCGAAACGAGGGATGAGCTTGTCCGATACCATTTTGACCGATCCACTGGGGCGGACCATCACCCTGCACGAGCATACTTGGCAGGGCCATATCGTTCAGCGTCATCCCGAAATGCTTTCGCATCGTTTGCTTGCGGAACAAGCCATCACCGGCCCGTTGGAAATTCGCATCAGTGCTGCCGACCCGGACTGCCGATTGTATTTTGGACCTGGCCCACGCAAGGATACAATGATTGTGGTGGTGGCTGATGTCGCGGCGGGGTTTGTCAAAACCGCGCACGTTGTCA
This sequence comes from Phycisphaeraceae bacterium, assembly GCA_041674345.1. Taxonomy (GTDB): domain Bacteria; phylum Planctomycetota; class Phycisphaerae; order Phycisphaerales; family Zrk34; genus JBAYVY01. Next base: position 17,928 of record JBAYVY010000029.1, read on the forward strand.
AAGCCGCCAAAGGAGTTGTCGAATGGTCAAAACCGACGCCATCGCGGGAATCGTGAACGATGAGTTCCGATTTCACTACGACATCTTCGCCGATGTGCTTTACATTCGGCTGCTCAGCGCCGAGGGTCTCACCACCTACGGCGATCTGACCGACGAGGGCGACATTCTCCTGCGCGACGAGCAAACCCACCGTGCCGTGGGTTTGACGGTCGTCAGTTGGTGGAAGCGTTACGGGGCCGGCATATTGCCCGACTCCATCCGCGAAATCCAAAAGCGCATCGAACCGCTCACCGGCAAAATGGCCGCGTGAGAAATTGAGTACGACAATTCTGGATCGTGGGGTTTAGCCAATTTTGACGACACAAAAACCTTATAAAACAGGCCAAAAATGAAATACAAGCAACTCAATGTCGTCCGAAACGAAAGCCGTTTAGCTCTCGTTATGCGAAAATCCCCTGA
>JBAYVY010000030.1:0-18316 GCA_041674345.1 Phycisphaeraceae bacterium
CCCCCGCGCCCCAGGAATCCTCGACCACCCCACCCCATCCCGACACCGACTGATGCCCCCGCTTGTCCCCGCCGCCCCGCCTGCTATGCTCTTGCCCCGATGTCCATCCTTCTCAACGCACAACTGCTCGCCAAATCCTTCGGCGCTCGTCCCCTCTTCCAGGACGTCGCACTGATCGTTTCCACCGGCGACCGCATCGGACTCATCGGCCCCAACGGCTCCGGCAAATCCACGCTCCTCAAAATCCTCGCCGGACTCGAATCCCCGGACTCCGGCTCCATCATCGCCCGCAATTCCCTCCTCACCGCCTACGTCCCCCAATCCGACCTCTTTCCCCCGGACGCCACCCCACTCTCCGCCGTCGTCCAATCCCTCCACACCGATCACCCCACCGCCGATCCCCACGAACACGAAATCGCCGCCTCCGTCCTCCTCGATCAAATCGGCTTCACCACGCTCGACCACCCCGTCGATCAACTGTCCGGCGGATGGCGCAAACGCCTCGCCATCGCCCGACAAATCGCCCGAAAACCCGACCTCCTCCTCCTCGACGAACCCACCAACCACCTCGATCTCGAAGGCATCGAGTGGCTTGAGCAATGGCTCGACGACGCCCCCATGAGCGTCATCGTCGTCACACACGACCGCTATTTCCTCGAAGAATCCACCTCACGCATCATCGAACTGTCCGCCGCCTATCCCCAGGGAACCTTCGCCGTCGATGGCCCCTACAGCACCTTCCTCGAACGCCGCGCCGATTTCCTCGCCGCCCAACAAAAACAAGAACAATCCCTCGCCAGCCGCGTCCGCGCCGATATCGCCTGGCTCCAACGCGGCGCCAAGGCACGTCGCACCAAATCCAAGGGCCGCATCCAGGACGCCTCCGATCGCATGGCCACCCTCGACGGCCTCAAACGCCGCAACGCACCCCAACGCGCCGCCGCCATCGACTTCAACGCCACCGGTCGAAAAACCCGCAATCTCCTCGTCGCCAAAAATATCGCCAAATCCTTCGGCGACCGCTCCCTCTTCCGCATCGACGAACTGGTCCTCTCCCCAGCCACCTGTCTCGGACTCGTCGGTCCCAACGGCTCCGGCAAAACCACCCTCATCAAAATCCTCACCGGCGAAATCCCCCCTGACTCCGGCTCCGTCAAATCCGCCGACAACCTCCGCGTCGCAACCTTCACCCAACGTCGCGCCGAACTCGACCGTCAACAAACTCTCCGCGAAGCACTCTGCCCCATCGGCGACACCTTCTTCTACCGCGACCGGCCCATGCACGTCGCCACATGGGCACAACGCTTCCTCTTCCGAACCGAACAACTCAACGTCCCCGTCGGCGACCTCTCCGGCGGGGAACAAGCCCGCATCCTCATCGCCTCCCTCATGCGACAACCCGCCGACATCCTCGTCCTCGACGAACCCACCAACGACCTCGACATCGCCTCCCTCGAAGTCCTCGAACAAGCCCTCGACGAGTTTCCCGGAGCCGTCCTCCTCGTCACACACGACCGCTACATGCTCGACCGATTATCGACGCAACTGCTCTGGCTCGACGGCCGCGGTAATGCCAAGCCCTTCGCCGGTTATTCGCAACTTCTCGAAGCGCAGGAAAAACAGCGGCAACAGCGACTTCCCGAAAAGATGCCGCGTTTGGTTCCGCAACCCGATCCCGCGCCCGTCGAGCAATCCCCCGCCAAACTCACCTTCAAGGAACAGCGGGAATGGGACCAGATGGAATCGAAAATCGCGGACGCCGAGTCCCTCGCCGCCCGGCTCGAACAACAAATGAACGACCCGCGACTCCTGGCCGATCACGAAAAAATGCGAGCCCACTGCCTCCAACTCGACGAAGCCCACGCACAGGTCAAAACGCTGTACGACCGCTGGGCCGAACTCGAAGCCAAACAACCCCGGTAATCATTGTTATCGCGAGCCGAGGCAAAGCGAGTCTTTATTCCGGGGGCGAGCGCCGCCTCGGGTTCTTCGGCGACGAATATCCACGCTTGTTGCTTTACGTCCTGCACCGTCTTGCTTCTTCACTTCCGAAAGCGGCGAACCGTCCGGCACAATTCCTTGCGAACCCTCAAATAAACATCCAAGGACTCCGGCGACATGTCGTGCGTGATCCCCCCGCCAATGTTCATCACAAATCGCGGCGCTTTCGCCCCGATTTCAACGCACTTCCTCGTCTCCTCCTCAATCCGCTCCGCCGATCCGCCCGACACCACCGCGCTGTTCAGATTGCCGATCAGAATCTTGTCGTTGTATCTCTCCACCAGCATCTTCAGATCGACCAGGTATTCAAAGTTCAACCCGTCCGCCCCCGCGCTGAAAATGTCCCCCACGAACGCCGTGCAGTCGCCGTCGCTGGTGAACACCAGCGGAATCCCCGCCTTCCTGAACGGCGCGAAAATCGCCGGGTAATGACAGAAAATATGCTCCCGGTACCACGTCGGCGCGAACAGCGGCCCCGATGTCATCGTCAGATCGTCATGCAGAATAAACCCCTCCAGCCCCGGAACCTGACTCCACGCCGTCGCCACCCGAATGCTCACCTCCGCGAATCGTTCCATCAATTCGTGGAACCGCTTTTCCTCCATCCCCGCCTCGCAAAGCAATTCAAAACCAAAGATCGCCAACGCCCAATGAAAGCACGTCGTGTAATGGTGAGGCAGCGGAACGCATGTTTCCCCGCAGCTTTCCCGCATCGCCCCATATGATTCGATGAACTGGGCGCGATATTGTTCGACGGTTTTCGGAAAGTGCGCCAACGGGTCGAAATCCAACGCTTCGCTGACGGACGCGGGTTTGGGGATGTCCACGAAGTGCCTGCCGTCCTCCTGATGCACCGCGCCGAAAATCCCCCACTGCACAACATCCAGCCCGTTGCGGGTGCGTTTCATCCGCTCGCCGTCCGACCAATCGAAAAGTTCCTCGCCCCCCAATGCGCTGGTCTTGCTGTCGCCAACCATCGCATTCTGCGGCAAACCCCCGCCCCACAACAGGTCGATCTCCATCGCCTCGGCCACCTTGCGAAACGCCTCGTTCAACCGGCCGGGTTCGGTCAACGGATCAATACCCGACAAATGCTTTATCACCGCCCGGCTGGCCCCGCGACAATGCTCCATCACCGCAACACGTTCCCCGCGATAATCCGCTTTCAACAATTCCAATCCCAGTTGTCGAGACATTGACGACATCCTTACATCGGAAGAAACGGCCGCGTCGGCGCCGCATCGGCGTGCGCCATCGGACACTGACCTCGCAATTCATCCAGCAACCATCGGTAATGTTTCCACGCCCTCTCATCACGCAAGGCCTCCGCCTTCACATTCGCGCCCGGATTCACGCAATCCCCTCCGTGACGATCCGCCGATTCGTTCACCATCTGTTTTCCAGCCAAAAACACGCGATAACCCGCCACACGCTGCTCCGCCTTGCGACGCGCCTGCGCACGATCCGCCGCCCCGCGCCGGCGGTAATCCTCCCGAACCCCCGCGCGCTCCGCCATGCCGTCCAGCCAGATTCGCCCGTATTCCACGTGACTCGTCTCGTCAATGATGTCGAACTGCATCATCTCCGCCGAGCGTTCATCCTCGGCATTACGGAGATCCTCAAAGCAATATCGCTTGGTTTCAAAGTAGCCGGTTTCCGCGATCTGCGTCACGCCGTAAAACGCCTCATACACATCGCCCGGCGTCATCGGGTCGAGCGTCCCCTCGCCCCCCGCCCCGTAACTGCTGTATCCGAAATGCTCGAAGTCCAGCCCGAAGTCGCGCAACCGGCTGTAACCGCTGTGGCCGTGACGCGATTCGTCCCACATATGTCGCGCCTCGGCGTACACAAACTCCCACGGCATGAAATCCGCGTGGTAAATCCATCGCAATTGCTGCTCCGCCACACCCATCTCCCAACAATAGCCGATCATGAAAAACAGCCGCCGCGTTTCCACGCTCTTGCACCAGTCCAGCTCGATCATCGGCATGATGTTCGGCGCGCGATCCCACTCCTTCACGCGGCCCGGCGTCCGCGGCATCCTGAACGATGTGTGCTTCCCGCACGGTTGCGCAGATGGCGAATCCGGCCCGATTTCACGCGAAAACACGCCGATCTCCGACAACCGCGATCCCACGGCCTGCAAATAACGCGGCTCGATCACATGCGGATATCGCTTCGTGAAACCCGCATACCACGCCGCCTGGAGTTGTTTCAACTCCAGCACGCGATGCAGCAATTCCAGCGTCGGCTGGTCATGCACCGGATGCGCGGTCCGCAGATAGTCCTCATAGCTCCGGCACAACGCCGGATTCACCACGCCATGCACGCCCGCCATCGCATCCAGCCACGAGGGCGCGACGATCACCTGATCCATCGCCTGTTGGAACACCCGATGCACGGGCGGATCGGCTTTCCCGCCGGGGTACATTGTCAGTCGCCCGCGCATCGCATCGACGATTTCCGCCTGGAGCCAGACGTGGTAACAGACCGCGAGTTTGTCCTCCCAGTCACCAGCGCACCGGCCCCACCCGGCGATGATGCGCAAAATGCTCTCCTCCGCATATCGCCACTGGCCCAGCAACGCATACACGGCGGGAACGATTTTCGGCCTCGTTAAATCGACGGTCATGGTGTGGGTCTCCTTGTGTGAAAATCGGTGCTCCCCAAGCATGACTTGCATTGTGCCGGATGTAAATGTTTAATGGCGATAAGTTGTATCTGTTTCCGTTATGAAAAAGTCGCCCGCCAAACTCGCCACGCTTCAAAACCTGCACGACCAGTTGCGCATTCGCGTTCTGGCATGCGATTATCTGCAAATCGACCGGACGTGGAATGTTCGTGACGTGCGAAGTCCGTTCTGGCGTTTGTATGTCAGCGGGCGCGATGGAGCCGGCGTGGAATTGCCCGGCGGATTGTATCGCCTGACCCGCGATCGCATTCACCTGATTCCCGCGTGGGTGTCGTTCTCATGCCGCTGCGATCGCCCGGTGCAACATCTTTACATTCATTTCGAGTTACCCGGCCTTCCGGGGGCGATGTCGCGCGAAATGTTCGACAGGCCCGTGACCTTGCGCGCCGACGCGCTGGCCGAGGGATTGTGCGCCCGCTTGGCGGCGAGCGTCGCGGGGGGCGAACAGACGCGGATCGTCGCGCTGGCCAAGGCGGCGGTGTATCTGTCGCTGGGCATGTTGCTGGAGCAATTACAGGTGCGGTGGACAAAACGGATCAATCACATCGCGGATCAGACCGGGCCTATCTGGCCGGCGATGCAATACATCGAATCGCATCCGGGCGAGCGTATCGACAACGAGCGGCTGGCGGAACTTTGCGATTTGAGTTGCGACCACTTCGCCCGGCGTTTCCGGCAGATCGTCGGGCAGACCCCGGCCCGTTATCTTCTTGAACGCCGAATCGCACTGGCGGCGCAGGAACTGATCTTCACCGAACACCGAATTGGCTACATCGCCCGGCAATGCGGATTCACCAACCGGTTTCATTTCACCCGTGTTTTCACGAGTCAGATGGGCGTTCCGCCCGCGACATACAGGCGTCGGACGCATGTGTAGTTTTCATGTTTTGAAGATCAACCTTCGCGGTCATATCGCTGGAGGATTCGCATTTCGGTTTTCAGATGATCTTTCCAGAAGTCGGGGGACATGGTGCTGTCGATCCATTCGCCGCTGACGTAGCCGGCGTAGTTGTCGGCGCGAAGGAGGCGGAGGAAGCCCCGGGGATCGAGTTCGCCGGTGCCGAGCGGGAGCATGACGAGTTGATCGACGGTGCGCAAGCCGTCGTGGATATGGACGTGACGTACCCAGGGCCTGAGCATGGCGTAGGCCTCGTCGTTGCTGGAGCCGCCGGCGCGGACGGGGTGCATCATATCGTAGTTGACGGCGATGTTGGGGTGATTGACCGTTCGCATCACCTCGGCGACATAAACGGGGTTGGACCAGCTATCGTGGGTTTCCATGCAGACGACGACATCGCGTTTGGCGGCGTGGTCGGCGACACGTTTGAGGCCCTCGACGGCGGTGGCGATGGCGGAAGAGCGCGGGATGGAGGCGGGGAAATCGCCGCCGAACACGCGAATACGGTGACAGTCCAGATCGCCGGCGAGGTCGATGGCGGCCAGTGCGTCGGCGATAGTGGCTTGCTGCGATTCAGCGACGGCGAATCGGCAACTGGTGGCGATGCAGCAGATGGCGACATTGAGTTTTTCGGCTGTTTTACGCATAATTTTGCGTTGATCGGGCGGGGTGGTGGTTTCGACGCCGTGGGCGTGCTTGGCGACAATGCGGGGTTCGACGCCGGCGTAGCCGAGCTGTTTGGCGAGTGTGAGCATTTGCTCAAAGGTTGCGGTCGGGCACGAAAAAGTCATGAAGGCGTATTTCATGGTGATGTTTTTCCAAAGGGGTTCACAAGGTGATGGTTTGTTCGCATTTGGAGGAAGCGTAGATGGCGTCGGTGATACGGACGATATCGGCTTCCTGTTTCAAAGAGGTCAGGGGCGGATGGTTGAAACGGATGGCGTGGGCGAAGTCGCGGACGGGGCCGGCGTGAACGGCGTCGGAGCGGTCGTCGCCTTGCCAGATGGTTTTGGAAACGACGCCACGGAAGGCGTCGGCGCGGTCGAAGATGAGGTGTTTGCCGTCGCTTGGGAGCATGTTGAGTCGGAGGGTTCCGTTGGAGCCGGTGATTTCCCACGCGGCGTCGGGCTGGGAAGTGGGCATGTATTCGCCGCGTTCGATGTTGATGATCTGTCCGGCGGCGCAGCGGATCATGGCGGTGTAGTGTGTCTCGGCATCGGAATTGGGGGTGACGTGTTTCTTATAAATCGGCGGGACGGTCCAGCACTGTGCGGTGACGGAAATGGGTTTCAGTTTCCAAGAGAAGATGCCGAGGATGTAGTCGAGATCGTACACGCCCCAGTTGACGAGGATTCCGCCGGCATTGAGTTTTTTGCTGAGTCGCCAATCGGGGGGCAAGGCCTGGGGTTTGCCGCGTGAGGGGTTGATCGCACGGACGCGGATGAGACGGACATCGCCGAGTTTTCCGCTGGAAATGAAGCGTTGCGCGACGGCGGCGGAGTGATAAGTTCGGAAGCGGGAAGAAGCGCAGGCGGCGAGGCGATCGCCCTGGAGTTGGAGGAAGGAGCGAAGTTCGCGCAGGTTCATGGCGACGGGTTTTTCGACGAGGACGTGGCGGTTGGATTGGAGGGCTTGTTTGACTAATTGGCCGCGTTGTTGTGTTGGGAAGGCGAGGAGGACTGCCTGAATATCGGAGTTTTTGAGGAGATCGCGTCCGTGGCGATAGACATTGGGGACGTGATGGAGGTCGGCGATGCGATGGGCTTTATCGTCGATGAGATCGGCGACGGCGATGAGGTTGATGTCTTTGGAGGAAGCGGCGGCTTGTGCGTGCATCGTGCCGATGACGCCGCAACCGACGATTCCGAGTTTGACGGGCAGGGACATGGCGTGAGTCCTTGTGAATGGGTCTGTGTTGCTGGGGGGGCTATTTCAGGCCGAGGGATGGGCCGTGTTGTTTCATCCAGGTGAGGAAAGAGGTGGCGCAACGGTCGAGGTTGGCTTCGGTGGCTCCGCCGCGGAGTGGGGAACACATTTCGTAGGAGAGGATGCCGTTGAATCCACCGTCGGCCAGTCCGCGCCAGTAGGCGGGATAGTCGATGAAGCCCTGTCCGAAGGGGACGGCGCGGAGGAGTTGGCCGGTGGGGTTGTAGCTGACGCGGTCGGAGTCGTACTGGAATGCGGGGAGTTTGACGTAATCGGCATTGGTGGTGATGACGGTGTGGGGAGCGGCTTTTTTGGCGGCGGCGTAGAGGTCTTCGCCGCGTACGGCGGGGGACCAGGCGTCGAAGCCGAGTTTGCAATTGGGGCGATCGACGGTGGCGAGGAACTCGATGAGCGCGTCGGTGTGGACGGCGAGGTCGTGATGGTTCTGAACGGCGAGGGTGACGTTGTGGTCCGCGGCGCGATCACAGCATTCGCGGATGAAGGAGGCGGTCTGGTCCCAGGCGAGGCGGGCGTTGCCGTGATCGTAACTGGTGAAAATGCGAACAATGGGATGATCGTGCAATTGCGAGGCGAGACGTGCGAGGGAGTGGACGTAAGCGATCTGCATTTCAACGGCGGGGACTTCGGGGGCGGCGAAGCCGGAGAAGTCGGTGTAACCGCCGATGACGGGGCAGGTGAGATGGGCGTTTCGGAGAGCGGTTTTGATTTGGGCGATGCGTTGGTCGTCGATGTCGAGCGGGGACAGGTGAGGCCGCTTGGCCATGAGCATGACGGAGTTGAAGCCGAGCGTCGCGGCCTTGTCGATGAACTGATCGAGAGTCGGTTGCGATTGCCCCCACAGACCGGCGTAGCTGACGGAAAAAAGACAAGGTTGCATGAAACGCCCGCTTTCAGAAACGTCTTGAAAGTTTTGCATCATGTGTCAACAGCCATGAAATAATAAAGGGCGATGGATGCGTTGTGAATGGACTGGCTGTCAATTGTTTTGCACTATTTGTAAACGTGGCCCCCGGAACCCGGAGCGACGGGCGTCGATCATCGTCTCGGAAGAACCCGGGGCGGCGCTCGAAGACTCGCTCCGCCTCGGCTTGGGGTGAAAATAACGGAGATGGTTTACGCGATCCGATCCATCCTCCTGTTCCATGAGTTGGCGGACATCGCGCCAGGCGACGCGACCGGCGGTGAGTCGGCGGCAGAAACGATCCATCGGATCGACGCGCCAGCCGGTCGATGAGCGGCTGGTGCGTTCGGCGCTTTCGTAGGCGATGTCGGCACAGCGGCGACACGAGAACCCGCCCACGCTGGTGCGCCAACCGGAGGGAATGTGCATGGCTTCACCACTTCCGAGGGCCGGCGTGGGGGCGAAGGGCCAGTAGATTTTGAAGACGAAGGAGCCGCACCCTTTGTAGCGCCACTGCCACTGTGCGCTCTGGGCGGCCATCGGTTTGCGGGCGCGATCCAGAGTGCGCGATCGAAGGTGTCCATACAGAGGGGCGGAGGTTTGGGAATGTGCGCACAGCCACGACGGGGAAGCGACGATGGAGGGGACGATCAGAGAAACGGCTGCCACAGTGTGCCACGTTTATCGGCGAAAAACTTATCCACGGGAACCGCGGCTTTTTCGATGACGGTGACAAAAGGATAAAAGTGCATCGAGTGAACGAGTCGCTGGTAATCATTGGGGGAGGCGATCATGTCCGACCCGCGGTGCATGAGATTGAAGTGGTTGAGGTTTTGGATGAAACCACAAATGTACGGGGTGAAATCGTTACAAACACCGACTTCGAGGATATTGACGTCGCGGCCCACGAATTTTGGGAAATGGCGATGGTAGATGTCAAAATAGTGATCCCATTTCCAAACGCCCCGGCCGGTGGTTCGGGCGTTGTAGAAATCCCTGAAACGGTTGGGAACGGGAGATCGATCCGGGGCGGCGGGGATGAGGAGGCGGGATTGATCTCCGGCGGACGGCAGGCATGGCGGGCGAAATCAAATCCCCGGCGCAGGGCGGGCAACTGGGAGATGATCTGGACGCATGTTTTACGATGCCGGATGATATTGGCGGAAACATTGATCCATTTGCCGAGTTTGGGGCGAAATGACATAACAGGTCTCCGGGCCGGGGTTCAAAAGGGACGCATTGTATCAAACCCGATTTCCGAACACCTTCGGTTCGGGACAAGGCGAATACTCGTCCCGGACAACCGCATGCCCGTTCTTTTGATTAACCGCGGAGGCGCAGAGGAGAAAATTGGAACCACAGATAAACGCGGAGAAGTAAATGGGGTCTGCCCCATCCTGTTCGGCACATTGTTTGAAGGGGTGACGGACCTTAACCGAATTCTACCATTGCGCTTTTTCCACAATGGGCGTATGATCTGCGGCATGGCGATGCCGCGAGGCGAACCGATCACCGACGAGCAACTCACCGGCTGGAAACACTTTCGCCGGTTCCTGCCGCTGCTGGATCGGCTGCATGGGGCGGCGACGGCACGGGACCGACCGTCGATCAACAACTTCTCACACGCCCTCTTAAACCGATCATCGCCGAGTTGGGCGTTCAGTTGCAACCGCTCAACCATGACCAACGTCTGGACGATCTGCCGGGCAAGCTGATCGCGGTGGACGACACGGAACTTCCGCTTCCGAGGGTCGGCGCTGGCGAAGCTGGCCGCCTGGACGATCGGCGTGACGACATTCACGAATCCTTCCTCGACTTGGCCTGCTGCGTCATCTGCTGGCGAAGACTGAATCAAGGGTTCTTTTAGGTGCTCTTAAATATGATCCTTTCAACTTCGTGCGTCTGCGTGTTTATTCGTGTGAAATCGTCGGGTGGGCGACTCCCGTTCAGACGGGTGCGCCAGTTGTCATGCGCCCGGCGGGAAACTCCGGCGATGCGGCGATGCGGGAACGGCGATGCGGGAACTTGTCAGTCATCGCGGTTTGACGTTACACTGTCGGCGTCAAACCAACCGCGGCGAGCATTCCCGACTCCGGGGGTTGGGACGCGGATCATCCTGAACCATCAAGGATAAAAGGCGAAGCTCGCCCCCGCACCGGACCCCCGGACCCCCGGAAACCGGCGTGAGGGCTGGCGTACACCCTTGCGCCCGATGCGGACAGACAGGATTGCTGATGTATGATTTCTGAATTCTGATTTGAAGGCAGGCACAACACGCGCATTTGACACTCTCCCCAAATCGGAAATCCCAAATCAGAAATCAGAAATCCCTCAGGAGACCTCGCCATGATCCGCGCGCAACCAACCGCCTCCCCCCATGCCGCCGTCACCGGGCTTCAGTGGGGCGACGAGGGCAAGGGCAAAATCGTCGATCTGCTGACCGAGCAATTCGACTGCATCATCCGCTACAACGGCGGGGCCAACGCGGGTCACTCCGTCGAGATCGACAATCAACGCTACGCCCTGCACCTGATCCCATCGGGCATCCTCAACGAAGGCAAGCTCAACGTGATCGCCAACGGGGTGGTGCTTGATCCGTCGGTGTTGATCGAAGAGATCGACGCGCTGGCGGGCAAGGGCATCGTCATCGGCGACAACCTGCGGATCAGCAATCGCGCCCACATCGTGATGCCGTATCACAAGCAGCAGGACGCCCTGCTCGAAGCGGCGGTCGCCAAGGCGCGCGGCGACCAGAGCAAGATCGGCACGACCGGGCGCGGCATCGGGCCGACCTATTCGGACAAGATGCTGCGAACGCTGGCGATCCGCGCGGCGGACCTGCTTGATCCCGATGGATTCCGCGAGAAATTGCGTTATATCGTGACGGTGAAAAACGCGATGCTGGGCGCGATGGCGGATGTGGCGGATCAGCCGTTCACTCCGTGGAACGCCGATCGGATCGCCGATGTGTATCTCGGTTATGCCGAAGTGATTCGTCCGCACATCTGCGACACGATGACGCTGCTGCATCGCGCGATGGCTGACGGAAAGAAGCTGCTGTTCGAGGGTGCCAACGGTTCGATGCTCGACATCGACCACGGCACATTCCCATTCGTGACATCGAGCCATTGCGGGTCCATCGGCGTTTATGCCGGGGCGGGCGTGCCGGGCGGAACGCTGGGGCGCGTGGTCGGCATCGTCAAGGCATACACCACGCGCGTCGGGGCCGGGCCGTTCGCCACGGAATTGAACAACGACATCGGCGACCGCATCCGCGAGCGCGGACGGGAATACGGCACGACGACCGGCCGGCCCCGCCGCTGCGGCTGGCTGGACCTGGCGGTCATCAAATACACCGCGGCGCTGGGCGGCGTGACGGAGTTGTCCATCATGCTGCTCGACGTGCTGGCCGGTTTCGAGAAGTTGCAGGTCTGCATTGATTACACCGTGAACGGGCAACCCATCGACAGCTTCCCGCACGATGCCGGGGCGCTGGCGAAGGTGAAGCCCGTCTATCGCCAGACCGCTGGTTTTTCCGATGAAATCACGCATTGCCGAAAATACAGCGAACTGCCGGCCCCGGCACAGGCGTACATTGCATTGATCGAAGAAGTGACAGGCATCCCGGTGAAAACCATCAGCGTCGGGCCGAAGCGTTCGCAGACGATTATCCGATGAAGGATTTATCAACCGCAGAGGCGCAGAGACGCAGAGAAGAAATATGAAATTGTTTTTATCTTCTCTGCGTCTCTGCGCCTCTGCGGTTAAATCAACATGAACGAATCGCGGCAAAAACTCGACCTGCCCCCCGACGCGATGCCCAAACACATCGCTGTCGTCATGGACGGCAACGGCCGCTGGGCGCAACAGCGCGGCAAAGATCGCACCTTCGGTCACGCCAAGGGCGCCGAAGCCGTGCTGCCGATTGTCACCGAATGCGCCAACCTCGGCCTGCGGGCGTTGTCGCTTTATGCGCTCAGTCACGAAAATCTGATTCGCCGGCCCGCCCATGAAGTCAATTGCCTGATGGACCTGTACGAGCAGTACCTGCAATCCGAGCGGCGGAAACTGATCGACAATCGCCTGCGATTCATTCACATCGGCCGGCGCGAGGGACTGGCGACCGGCGTGTTGCGCGAGCTGGATCGCACCACGGAAGTGACGCGCGGCAATCCGGGTCTGACGCTGGCGCTGGCGCTGAACTACGGCTCGCGTCAGGAGATCACCGACGCCGTGCGCGCCATCGCCGCCGAGGTCGCCGCCGGGAAACTTTCGCCCGATCAGATCGACGAGCAACGCATCAGCGATCACCTGTACACCGCCGGTCTGCCCGACCCCGACCTGATGATCCGCACCGCCGGTGAAATGCGATTGAGCAACTTTCTGCTCTGGCAGATCAGCTACGGCGAACTATGGGTCACGCCCGACTTCTGGCCCGATTTCACCATCGGACACCTGCACCAGGCGCTGCGCGATTACGCGGGGCGCACCAGGCGATTCGGGGCGGTGGTCACGAAGACGAAATGACGAATGACGAAACCCGAATGGCGAATGAAGTTTCAAATTCCAATGTTCAAATCACAGAGCATCGCGTCCCATCGTTTGAAATTTGATGCTTGGGATTTCATTCGTCATTCGGATTTCGTCTTTCGTCATTCTTTCGTCATTCGTCATTCGTCATTAGACATTCGTCATTGCCACAGTTACCCTTCCCTCATGCTCAAGCACCGTCTGATTTTCGGTTCCTTGATGATCGCGGCCATCGTCGCGCTGGTGTTGTGCGATGAACGGCTGACCGCCGTGTCCTGGCCGGATGAACTGACGGAAATTTTCCATCGGGAAAGTCCTCCGCCCGGTCTGTTGTTTCTCGCGTTCACAGTGGTGCTCATTCCGTTCGCGGTGCGCGAGCTGTCGGCCCTGCTGCGCAACGTCGGCGTGCCGTCGCATTCGCTGCTCGCCTCGTTCGGCGCGATCGCCACCTGCGTTTCGCTTTACGCCACGCCCCGCATGTTCAACGCCCCCACCGGCACCGCCATCATCGGCACGGTGCTGATCGCCTGTTTCGTCATCACGCTGCTGGTACACAGCCGCGATACGCACATCCACGGCGTGATCGCCGCCGCCGGGGCCGTGCTGTTCACCGTCATCCTCCTGGGCCTGATGCCCGGCTTTTATCTGTCCATTCGCCGGTGGCACTCCGGCTGGGTCGTCGTCGGCGTGATCCTCATCACCAAGAGCGGCGACATCGGCGCCTACTTCACCGGACGCGCCATCGGCAAACATAAATTGATTCCGTGGCTCAGCCCCAAAAAAACATGGGAAGGTTTGGCCGGCGGGATCGTGCTGGCGGCACTGGTCGCCACGGGTTTCGCGTGGCTCTCGCAAGTCACCGATCTGACCACGGTGTATCTGACCAATCCCCAAACGGGCGTTCGTGAACTGATCCCGAAAAAATACGACCCGGCCCTCGCCGCGTTCGCCGGGGTGTTGCTCGCATTGGTCGGGCACGCCGGCGACCTGATGGTCAGCTTGTTCAAACGCGACGCCGGGGTCAAAGACTCCGGCACCGCCGTGCCCGGCTTCGGCGGTTTGCTCGACGTGATCGACTCCCCCCTGCTCGTCGCCCCGGTCGCCTTCTGGATGCTCGAATGGGCGGCGAGGTCGTAAGTGGGAAGTGGGAAGTGGGAAGTCCATGCAACGGTCTGCCGCCGAGGACGGCGTCATCCCGTGCTTAGCGCAGCCGGATGTTGATCTGAACTTCCGACTTCCCACTTTCGCCTTCCCACTTTCCTCCGACTTCCCACTTCCGCCTTCCCACTTCCCACTTTCCCCCCGTCCCTTTATCATCCTCTCATGCAAACGCACATTGATCGGGTATTGCTGGACCGCAAAACCATCGCGCATCGCGTCGAGGAACTGGCCGATGAAATTGCCCGTGATTTCGCCGCCCCCGGAAGTTCAGACCCTCAAGCCGGCAACACCCACATGGAACTCGTCCTCGTCCCCCTGCTCACCGGCAGCATCATCTTCCTCGCCGATCTGGTCCGGAAAATGCCCCTGATGATGCGTATGCGAATGCTCAGCATCAGCTCCTACCCCGGCAAATCCACCGCCAGCCATGGCGTCACCATTCATCCGCCCATGCCCACCGACCTGGCCGGCAAACACGTCCTGATCGTCGATGACATTCTCGACTCCGGCCGATCCGTCACCGCCGTCCGCCAACTCATCGCGCAACAAAATCCCGCGTCCGTCAGAGTCTGCGTTCTGCTCCGAAAAAAAATACCCTCCGCCCTCGCCGTGCCCGCCGATTACATCGGCTTCGACATCCCCGATGAGTTCGTCGTCGGCTACGGCCTGGACTACGACGGCTACTATCGCAACCTCCCCGAAGTCTGCACACTCAAGGCGGAGGCGATCCATTGACCCATCAACCGCCCGATCATCCCCACGCCCCCCCGCCCCACCACGCCGTGCCCGTGGACCCCGCTTCCGGGGGCGATCAGGCGCTCGGCTTCCCCATTGATCGCGCCGGCGCGATGCTCCCCGCCCATCTCTTGCAGGACGGCGAAACCATCATCCTTCTGCTCAAACCCAGCCCGCTCTACATCCTCCTCGGCTGCCTGCCCCACCTGGCCGCCATCGTCATCATCGTCGTGCTGTGTTGGGCGCTTCACATTTCGGGGGTGCCGGGGATTCCGGGAGTCGGTGAACGTGAAGCGATTCTGCTCGGGGCATCGCTGATCGGTGTGCGGCTGGTCTGGCAGTTCCTCGAATGGCTCAGCCGCATTTATGTCCTCACCGATCGCCGCGTCATCCGCATCATGGGCGTCCTCCGCGTTTATGTCTTTGAAGCCCATCTCAAAAAAATCCAGCACACGCAGACCGTCTTCACCATCCGCGAACGACTGTTCGGCCTGGGCAGCATCGGCTTCGCCACCGCCGGCACCGGCATCGTCGAGGCCTACTGGGTCATGCTCCACCGACCCCTGGCCGTCCATCGCAAAATCGTGCAGACGATGAACAAATACAAGTGAAAATGACGAATGACGAAACTCGAATGACGAATCAAGTTCCAAATTCCAATGTTCAAAGCCGGATACGCCGCCTTCATCGCCTTGGAATTTGAGATTTGGGATTTCATTCGTCATTCGAGTTTCGTCATTCGTCATTCTTTGCCCTTTCACCGCAAAAGGTTCACGACATGACCATTCACAACATCACCCTCCTCGGCGACGGCGCCATGGCGACCGCCTGTGCGATGCTGCTCGACAGTCGCGGCCTGGCCGTCACGATGTGGGGGCCGTTCGCCGATCACGTCGAAGAACTCGAACGCCACCGCGAAAATCGCCGCTATCTGCCCGGCATTCCGCTGCCCGCCGGCCTGCGCTTCACCGCCGATGAAGCGACCGCGATGCGCGATGCGCAACTCATCGTCTCCGCCGCCCCCACGCAATTCGTCCGCACGGTCTGGCAGCGTTTCGTGCAACATTACCCCGCGGGGATCCCCATCGTCTCCGTCGCCAAGGGCATCGAAAACGACACGCTCAAACGTCCGTCGGAAGTGATCCGCGAGGTACTCGATCAAAAACTTCCGGGGGCCGCTTGCGGCTTAGCGGTCATGTCCGGCCCCAGCATCGCGCAGGAACTGGCCAAATGCCTGCCCGCCACCGTCTGTGTCGCCTCGCAAGACCCGGCCCTCGCCGAACAGGTCCAGCGCATTTTCACGACGAATTGGTATCGCGTTTACACCAACCCCGACGTGCTGGGCGTGGAACTGGCCGGCGCGACGAAAAACGTCATCGCCATCGCCGCCGGGATACTCGACGGTTTGCAGGCCGGTTACAACGCCAAGAGTGCCCTGCTCTCACGCGGCCTGGCCGAGATCACACGTCTGGGCGTGGCGATGGGCGCCAATGCCGAAACCTTCTTCGGCATCACCGGCGTGGGCGACCTGGCCACCACCTGCTTCTGCCCCTCCGGCCGCAACCGCTCCGCCGGCGAACTGCTCGGCAAAGGCATGTCGCTCGACGAAATGTTGAAGCGGATTCCGGGGGTCGTCGAAGGCGTACCCACCGCCAGGTCGATCATTCAATTATCACGGCAATACCAGGTCGAAATGCCCATCACCGCCGCCGTTCACGCCGTCCTGTTCGAGGGGCTCGACCCGATCGAAGGCATCACGATGCTGATGAACCGCCAACCCAAAGCCGAGCGCGTGAGGTGAAACATGACCAACGATGACGATCTGCAAGGAACCCGCCAAGTGATCGAACAAGTCACGACGAAGTTCAACATTTATTTTTTCTGCATCATGGCGTTTCTGGGCGGGTGTGTGTTCATCGCGGGACTGGTCCAACTGGAGTTCAAAGCCCCAGCGGCATTGGAAAATATACCGGAACCAGCATTGTTGATCGCCGTGGGCATGGTGGCTTTTTCGCTGTTTTTCCCGATATTCATGGCCATTTACTTCGCACGACATTTTCTCGTTAGGGTCAAACGATTGGAGCATGAGAATCGGGAACTGCGGGAGAAATTGGATATCCTGTTGAACAACGAGGACGCAGTGGATGGCGCCCGCCGCTAAACAACGCGCCCCATCGTTTAGCGGTGCCCGTCAGGGCCCGCGCTCCACGGAACGACGAACGGCCAATGTTGTTCGCGCAACCCATCTTTCAACGGATTGTTCCGCGCATACCGAATCGCGCGTTCAATATCCTCCGGCGAATCGAGAAACGCCTGCCACCCTTTGCGCGCCCACGGCGAGGGCTTGGCGGGGACATCGGGCATCGGATTGATCGCCTCGATATTCAGTTGGCGGGTGGCGCGGGATTTCAAATGATCGCGCAGCTGCTCGGTGGTGCGAGCGTGCCTTGCGACGACCAGATGAACGTGATCCGGCAGAATCGCGCACGCATGGATGGTGTAACCATATTCTTTGCTCGCTTGTGCGAAACCACGGGCGATGGCGCGGGCCTGCAAACCATCGAACTTCACCGGTGGATAACGCAATGCGGATTTGGCGGCGCGACGTAATGCCGCATCATGTGTTGTCGCCGCGACGGAGCGGCGGGTGTCGGTTTTCGTCGCCGGGCCGTAACGAAACAAATCCCATGAACGCACCCAGGTGGACCACGATCCGCGCGGGTCGTTGGGCAGCCAGAAACCGTACGCGATGAAAATCAAATGATGCGCAAGAATCATGACGTGTTCCCAGAACGCGGGGCCTGACGGCCACCGCTAAACATTGCGCCCCATCGTTTAGCGGTGGGCGTCAGCCCCCGCTTGTGACTCTCTGGCATGTCGTATTATATTGACTAACGGAAGATGGACCAATACCGCAAACACATATGAAAATTCAGCCGAGCGCGTAAAATAAAGAGTTTGGCCCCGAACAATAGCGCGATACGACTCCATGAACAAACTTCTTCGCAAAGCGGCTCGCGCGGTGGGATACGATCTGGCGCCACGATCGCGCGAAAAGGCCCGGCAATTGCCGCCTGATATTTCCGACGCCGACCGCGCCGTGCTCGAACGCATCGCCCCCTACACGATGACCAGCATCGACCGGCAGATTTCGCTCATTCAGGCGGTGCGGCACATCGCGCATCGGAACCCGGCCTGGACTGAAACTTTTTCCTGCACCGCATCGACGACACCGGACGCCTGCCGGTTAAAAAATGAACTTCCGGGGGCGCGGGGGCTGACGCCCACCGCTAACCCCTTATCCCTGGCCCCTCTTTACCAGCCCCCAGACCGTCACGATCGCGCCGCCCCCGGAACCGGTCCAGCAGTTCCGGCATCCTGGGCACGGCGGTGATCTTGTTGCTCTTTTCTTCGGTCGCCAGTTGCCCCAGCACCAGATGATTGTCCGCAC
>JBAYVY010000031.1:0-17978 GCA_041674345.1 Phycisphaeraceae bacterium
ACCGCCGGCGTCGAACCGATCCTCGCCCTGCGCTCGCTGTGGCTCAGCAACGACGACCGCTGGAACCACTACTGGTTGTGCGGCTCACCCCTCCGACAAGCCGCGTAGGGTGTCATGCACCCCCGCCGGGGCCGGTTTCGCGGCGGGTTACGATTTTCCCGCGAATTTTTCTTCTCCCGTCCCCGCTGGCATTTACGTCAACACCCCCTTCCGGGGCGACGCATTCATGCGCCGTTCGCCTGTCCCCGGCCCAAGGGTGAGGACCAAACACGAGGGCAAGCAATGGTAGCCGGACAACAATCCAATCCGAAACAAGCCGACGTGAACGACGACCTGATCGCGCTGCTGATTCATCAACACCGCTCACAAATCAGACCGGCCCTTGAACGGTTGTGGGCGTACTATCGCAACGATCTGGATTTTTCCGCCGCCGGTGAACATCGCCAGTACGCCGCGGCGCAGGAACAGGGTTTGCCCCGGCGCATCCGCCGCTGCGACCCTGACATCAACAACCGCTCGCCCCGCGAGATCGTCATCGAAAACGACATCGGCTGGCGCGTCCACACCCTCGTTGATTTCATGTTCGGCCAGCCGATCTCCGTGCAATCGCTCTGCCCCGACCGGGACAAAGCCGCGCTCATCGAACGCGTTCTCACCAACGTCTTCGACGCCAACGGAGGCATCGGCTTTTTCCAGGACATGGCGTTGCTCGGCGGGGTGTACGGTTTCGTCGATCTGATGCTCCGCGTTGATCGTTTGCCGCCGTTCACTCAAGCACGGGATGGCCGTCTTCGGCCAGACCGTGGTTCCTCCCGCGATTCTTCCAAGGATTCCATCACCGGCCCTGTCCCGAACCAGGCCCCGTCTAACCCTGACACGACGCAGCGCGCTTTGCGCTTCGCTGCGAACATCTCCATTGAGACGGTCGAGGCCCCCCGGGCGGTGCCGGTGATGAATCCCGATGACTACCGCAAACTCGACGCCTACCTGCTGCATTACACGCAGCAACTCAACCGCGTCGAACGCAACCGTTTTCTCGCGCGGCTGATCGACCGTTCCGGGGGCGGCGCGGCCCCCGGCCGGCAGGTGACGGTGGATGTCACCGAACACTGGACCGATCAAACGATTCGTGTGTACCACGCGCAGAAGTTGATCGACGAGATGGTCAACCCGATCGGGCGTTTGCCGGTGGTGCATATTCAGAATCTGCCGCAGCCGTTCTTTTACGAAGGGCTGAGCGAAGTCGAGCCGCTGATTCCGTTGCAGGACGAACTGAACACGCGACTGAGCGATCGCGCCAATCGCGTGACGTTCCAGTCGTTCAAGATGTACCTGGGCAAGGGGATCGAGAACTTTTTGGAGCGGCCGATCTCGCCGGGACAGATGTGGACCACCGACAACCCCGACGCGACGATCGAAACCTTCGGCGGGGACGCGGCCAACCCCTCGGAAGACACGCACATCAACGAAATCCGTGAGGCGATGGACAAGACCAGCGCCGTCACCGCCGCCGCCGCCGGGCTGATTCGCAACAAGATCGGCAACCTCACCAGCGAAAACGCACTGCGCATCGTGATGATGGGCCTGCTGGCGCGGACGCAGAAAAAGCGGATCACCTACGGAGCGGGCATCGAGCGTTTGTGCGAACTGGTGCTGCACACGATGGACCTGGCCGGGGTGTTGCCGACCCAACCGGACGAGCGACGGATTCGCATTCACTGGCCCAGTCCGATTCCCGAAAACACCACGCAGCGATTGCAGGACGCGGAGATCAAAAAGCGGCTGGGCGTGCCGGAGCACGTCATTCTCGCCGAGCTGGGATACGGACAGAAGGACCGTGAAGAAATCGCAACCACGATGTGAAAGGAGCATGAGCGATGAGTCAGACGACAACGGAAGTTTTGGAGATGGAACAGGACGTCAGCCCAGCCGAGGCGGAAAAGTCGCAGTCGGCGCGACCCGTCGCACTTCCGGGGGCGGGTCCGGCGCACACATCGGCGCGACCGGCTTCACTTCCGGGGGCGGGTCCGGCTTCGGAAGATGACGAACCGTCCGCCAAGCGGGTGCCGGTCGCCGAGTCGATTCGGTATCGCAAGCGGGCGCAACAGGCGGAGCAGCAACTCCGCGAGCTTCAATCGCAACATCAGCGGTTGCGGGACCAGTTGGACCTGGCGAGGCGGACCATCGACGCGGTGGAACGCCGGCGGAAGATCGACCAGATGCTCGTCGAGTCCGACGCGGTCGATTTGGAAGCGGCGAGATTGCTGACGGAGTTGGCGGTGGAGCAGATGGATGAGCCGGATGTCGCGGCGGCGGTGGAGGAGTTGCGGCAACGCAAGCCGTATCTGTTCCGCCGTCGGGGCGGAGGCGGGGCGACGCTCAGCCCCCGGCCCCGCCCCGGGAACGGCGGCGGGACACTCGACGACGCGGCCGAGCAGGCCAGTCAGTCCGGCGACCGGCGCGACCTGCTGCGTTACCTGCGCCTGCGAAGGCGCACCGCGAATCACCAGGCATGAGCCGGAAATTCCCTATTCTATATTCGACGAAAATAGAATATTAAAACCGGCGAAACAATGCGGAAATCATGCTGTTTTTGTGAAATCGAATCGTTTTGTTTTCGTCGAAAAACGAACGATTTTCTGAACCCTGAATCCCGAACCCTGAACCCTAATTTTTGGAGGAAATGCACATGTCTTTTACTGGAAAAGCAACTTACTCGGCCGGCGTGACTTTGCCGGAAATCGCGGAAGACCTGGCGGATGTGATCGGCATCGTCAGTCCCTACGAGACGCCGCTGCTGGATCATCTGGGTGATCCGCAGCGTGTGGCCACCAGCACGCGGCACGAATGGCTGGAGGATCAGCTTCTGCCCAACACCGACACGCTCAACGGCGCTCAGACCGATGTCGATACCGCGATCGAAGTCGCCAATGGCGATCGGTTCCGCGTCGGCGACCAGGTGAAGCCGGAGGGATCGGGCGAAGTGTTCTTCGTCACGGCGGTGAACACCAACACGCTGACCGTGGCGCGTGGTTACGGCGCCACGACCGCCGCGGCGATGACCGACGGGCAGACGCTGCACATTCTGGGCAATGCCGCGCTGGAAGGCGATGACGCGCCGGGCGTCCGTTTCACCAATCGGTCGCGCAAGAGCAACTCCACGCAGATATTCACCTCGGCGGTGTCGGTCAGCGGCACGCAGCGCGCGGTGAACACGGTCGGCATGGCTGATGAACTGGATTACCAGAAGCAGGAGCGGCTGCGCGAGATGATCCGCGATCTGGAAAACACGGTCATCAACGGCGTTTCGCCGGCCGCGAATCAGCAAGGGTCCGACACGGTGCGTCGCAGCATGAAGGGCATCATTCCCTTCATCACGACCAACGTGTTCGCCCCCGGTGGCGGCGGTTTCCCGGCGGACGCCGCGCTGACCGAAGAACAACTCAACCAGGCGCTGCGGACGATCTGGCAGCAATCGGCGGCCCGCATCGACACCCTCGTCGTCAACGGCTTCCAGAAGCGTCGCATCAACGGCTTCGTCACATCCAGCCGGAGCTTTGACGCGCAAACCACGCGCTTCCGCGATCTGGTCAGTGTGTACGAATCGGACTTCGGCGTTTGTCGTGTGGTGTTGAGCCGGTGGGTTCCGGCGGACAGCGTGCTGCTGATCGACAGTTCGCGGGTCGATGTGTTGCCGCTGGCCGGTCGCAGTTTCCATTACAACCCGCTGGCGCGGACGGGCGACAAGGAGACGGGTCAGATCGTCGGCGAATACACGCTGGAGCTTCGCAACGAGAACGCTCACGGGGTGATTCGCGGGCTGACGGCTGCGTGATGCACAAATCTGGAGGGGGAACCTCGACCGGAGCGTAACGGCTCCGGTCGGGCTTGGGAAGAAGGAGATAAGAGACGGGAGACGGGAGACGGGAGACGGAGAATCATAGTCGGGCGCGGTGGTTTCTTACTCCTGACTTCTGACTCCTGTCTCCTGACTCCCATTCAGGAGAACATGACCATGCCGAATTTTTCAAATGATGGCGATTTGCTGATGTTGGAGCCGGGGTTGTTTGTGGATTTGCCGCTGGTGGGACAGACGAAGTTGAAGGTGACGGATGGCGAGTTGACGGGAAACGTGCTGAGCAGCGTGACGGGCGGATTCAACGGGTTGACGCCGGGCGATGTGGTGGTGATTCGCAGCAGTGAATCAGACGGCGCGGCGTGGGCGGCGAACACGATCACGGACGATCACACGCTGTCACTGGCGTTTGAGCCGACGGGGTTGAACGCGACGACCGTATTGACCGTGATCGCGCGGACGTTGGCGCCCCAGGCGGCGGAGATTCACGATCAGTTGCTGCGGGCGGTGGGGATCGCCCCCGGCGCGGAAGATGCGAACAGTGAATTGACGGAGGCGTCGGTGTTGTCGATCGGTTTGATGAAGCGGCTGGAGGCGTTGGGGACGCTGGAGTTGGCGTACCGCGGCGCGGGGTTGGAGGCGAAGGCGGGGGAATATCGGCGGCGATTCGCGGAGGCGATGCGTGGGGCGAGGGTGTTGATTGATACGGACGGGGATGGGCTGGCGGATGTGTGGAGGATGCCGGGCGTGGGGCGATTGGTGCGAGGGTGATGCCCGGAAGTAATCACCGGCTTACCACGGTCTGCCGCCGCCCCCGGAAGTGAGGACGGCGTCATCCCGTGCTTGATACAACGAGGAAGGGATCGGGTGATGAGCAGTTACAAAGGACAGAACCTGTTCGGGTCGGGGGCGCATCATTTTGTGGCGCGGGGGGTGACGGTGCGGCATGACGAACACGCATCGCCCGGCGCGGATGGGGCGACGGTCACGATGCTTGGCCGCGAACCCCGGAAGATTGAACAGCGGGGAATGTTGCTGGCGGATGATGTCGCGGGACTGGAGGCGCAACTGCGGCGAATCGCGGATGCGACCGGCGGCGTGCCCGGAAGTTTGATCGACGAGTTGGGCCGGGATCACGAACGGATGGTGCTGGTGGCGTTCAGGCAGAGCGGGGTGACGCGGATCGGGGCGCGGTTGGGGATGAACTATGTCGCACAGTATGTGCAGGCAGGTGAACCATGACTCCCGCCCCCGGAAGTTTCGAGCAGGTGTTGTTACGGAGTACGACGTTGCCGGGCGTGTTGCATTTGACGTGGATCGCATGGCAGCAAGGGCAACGATTGGTGCAGGTGTATGTCAACGGCGTGTTGTACGACGTGAGCATGGACGCGGGGCAGCGGGAGATGTGGCTGCATACCGACGGGCTGGGCGATGTGGGTGTCGAATTGCGGATGGTGGAGGCGGATGAGGCGTGGATGGATCAATCGGGCCGGCCGGCGGCGGAGTTGGCGATGTCGCGGGACGAGGGTTTGCCGATTGATGCGCGGGTGGTGGTGAGTGTGGATGGCGCGGACGCGGCGGAGGGACGGTTGTGGGACGCGATGGACTTTCGCAGCGGATTCGGCGGATTGTTCGGCGAGGGGGAGTTCGGGCATGACGCGGCCGGCGCTCCCGGAAGCGGGATGGGGGAGTTTGGCGTGGGGGCGATGGGGATGGACGGCGTGGCGTGGCGCTGGGCGGGGAAGTTGGCACGGGGTACACATGCATTGAGTTTGCGTGTGGAGGATGGGAGCGGGAGAACGATTGCGCAGGTGGGCGGGGCGAGGGTGGTGGAGATTGAGGCGAACGCGAAGCCCGCGAGCGGCGTGAGCGTGGATGGATCATTTGTGATGCACATTCAGCCCAGAGGGGCGGCGAGGAGCGGAACATGAGCGAGCGATACCCGGATGACGCGGCGTTGTTGGCGATGGATCAGGACCAGCCGACGGGCGTGGAATACATACCGACGGGGCGGAGTCCGTATTACCTGGAGTTTCGCAAACTGGTGCAGCGACTGTTGCTGGCCGGCGGGCGGGCGAACGATCTGCGGGTATATCAGGACGGCGATTTGAGCATCGGCGTTCGCCCGGCCCCCGGAAGTGTTGTGATACACAATGCGGCGGTGGCGTTTGGCGGCGCGACGGGCGTGGTGGTGGGAAACAACGTGACGACGAATGTGTGGCTGGACGCGAGCGGCGCGGTGCAGACGGGAACGAGCGGTTTACCGGCGGATCGCACGTCGTTCGTGCCGCTGGCGGAGGTGGTGAGCGAGGCGGGGGCGATCACGTCGATCACGGATCTGCGCGGTCAGGCGTTTCTGGCGATACCCGATCTGACGATGCTGGGATTGACGGCGGGGGCGGGGGAGATCAACCAGACGCTAACCGGCATCAACGCGACGGTCGATGCGGCGGCGCTGAACAAACTGACGGGGGGACAGGATGTTTCGGCGGACAGCGAGCATCGGCACGAGCAGTTGTACGGGAATGTGGATGCGGAGTTGTCGCATCGGATCATCAATGACAGCGCTGGCGGGGCGGCGAATGTGGCGGTGGTGTTTGATCTGCCGAGCAAGCTGCCGGACGTGACGACGCTGGGGCCGGACGCGGCGACGGGATATTTGCGGCAGCAGTACAACGGGGCGACGTTCACGTTGATCGGATCGAGCAGCGGGCAGTACCGCAATGAGGGTGCGTTGGCGGCGACGTTGACGGGGAAGTTGATCGGCGTGGTGCCGGTGTCGGGAACGGTGGTGGATGTGGTATTGAGCATCGGGACGAACATGCAGTCGAGCGTGGGAACGGACGGCGTGACGGCGACGGCGAAGGTGAACGGGACGACACTGACGAATACGGCACCGACGATCACGAGCGCGGCGGGGGCGGGTTTCAAAAGTACGGCGCGGGGGAACGGGACGGCGGCGGTGATGAAGACGGACGGGACGCAGGTGGTGCAAAAGGGGGACGTGCTGACGGTGGATTTGACGCGGACAGCTGCGGGGACGATTTCACAGGAAGCGACGAACGTGGTGGCGATGGTGGTGATTCGCGCCGGTCGGCCGGAATGACCCCCGGAAGTTGAAAACTGTGAACGGATGGAAAGGAACGGGCGATGGCGATATTGCGGCACATTGATTGGGAGGTTTCGCAGTGGGGCGAGTTTGGCGCGGGGCCGGAGTTGTGGACACCGAGGATTTTTTGGGATGACTTTAACTGGGGACCGAACGGCACGCCGCTGGAAACCTCAGCGAACTGGATCAAACTGAACGCCTTCATGGCCCAGCTAATTTCATCGCAGGCACTGCATCTGGCTCCGCTGGCGACCGGTTGCTATCGGTGGGCGGATTCCTGCGGGTCGGATCAGTTCGTGGAATGGGATTCATTCCCCAGCAACGCGGGCGGGGCGTTGCGGATTCCGCGATCGGGCTACGGCGGGTACACCTTTTATATGCACACGGCGAATTTCATCATGGTGCATCGCATCAATGCCGACGGAAGCAGCACACACAAGGGCAATTGGACCATTCCCCACGTGGGCGGGCGATTGCGGGTGGAGGCGGTCGGAAGTTTGTTCACGATCTTCCAGGACGGCGCCCTGGTCGGAAGTTTCACGGATGCGACGTGGCCGGAGGGCCACGTGGGGCTGGGGGCGGGGCTTGTGCCGTATCAATACATGCGGGCTGACAACTGGCGGGGAGGGGAATTGTGAGCGTGACACTGATGCAAAGTGGAGAGGCGGGATTCCCTGATCGCCCGCGCGGGGGCGGAGCGGGTCTGCTGGTGCGGATGCAGACGGGTCTGGAGGGGCAATACCTGGAGCAATCGCTGGGCGCTGACGCGGCGATCATGCATGCGCGGCTGATGTTGCATCCGGTGAACGCATCTGGGGGCCGGGTGACGGTGTTGCAGGGTCGCTCGCTGTCGGATGACGAGAGCTGGCGGCTGATGTTCGATGCGCCGGTCGGGGTGATGACGCTACGGTTGATGGGGGGAGTGACGTTGAGCGGGCCGCTGGCGGTCACGTTGGGCTGGCAGTGCGTGGAGGTGGGAGTGGATGTCGCGGCGGGAACGGCGCGGTTGTGGATCAACGGGATGTTGGCGGATGAGCGGACGGGCTTGGCGGGGTTGCGGGCCGCGGGGCGGCTGCGGCTGGGAGGGATGTGGAAGGACGAGGGAACGACGGGGGATGCGTGGCTGGATGAGTGGGTGATCGCGGACCAATACATCGGGCCGGTGGTGGCGGCGGCGGAGCGGGACGATGCGGGTGACGCGGCCCGATGGCTGGCGATTTACAACAAGGCGAGCGCGGATTCGGTGACGTGGGCGGGGTGGTATCGACAGCAGCGCGGTTTGCCGTTCGCCAATTTGCTGGGGCTGGAGTCGGCGACGGAAGAGACGATTGACGAGGCGGCGTTCAACGCGATGCGCGACGCGGCGGCGGAGTACCTGGTGAACAATGGGTTGGATGCGCAGGTGTTGGGGATTGTGTGCGGACACGGAGTGCCGGGTCAGTATGTGCGCGGTGATGGAAAGGTGGAGTCGATCGCGGGACGATTGCATCGGTTGACCGGCGCGTCGGTTTCGGAGGCGAACCCGTTGTTCGATGCGAATGAGCCGGTGCGATTGACGCCCCCGGAAGTTGGTGCCCCGGAAACCGGTGGAGGACTGCGGCTGACGGCGCGCATTGACGGAACGACCTTGGCGGACAGTCAGGCGATGACGAATCGCGCGATGGCGATTGAAGCGGCGGGATTGGGCGACGGATCGGAGGCGAAGTTGTGGCTGGACGCGGTGACGCCCGGAAGCACATATGCGTTTGCGCGGCAGGCGATGTTGGATTGGGCGGCGAGTACCGCGAGGCAGGCGTTGCGTTTGCCGATGGAGTTGACGGTGCCGACGGAGCCGGCGGGTGAAGTGTCGTTCGCATCGGTGAATCACGACGGATTTTTCATCGGATGGCGGGCGACGACGGTGCCGGCGGGATTTTTCGGCGAGCCGGCGGGTCGGCGCGTGCTCGCCATGCAATTGGATAACACGATGGCGACGGCGGAATCGTTGCGCGGCGGGACGTGTTGGGCGAAGGCGGCGATGGACGCGGGATATGCGGCGACGGGCGGGACGAGTCGAGCGATCAGCGTGACGGCGGTTCCGGGGGCGGCTATCGGGCCGTTTTTTGAAGCGTTGCGGCGGGGGTGGACGTTGGGGGAGGCGTGGTTCGCGTCGCTGGATGTGTTGGGGGAGGGATCGACGCTGGTGGGCGACCCGTTGATGACGGTGCCGATGGTGCGGGCGGGGTGGAACGTGTACGGGCCGTTTGAGGATTGGGCGTCTGTGAGATTTGACGCCCCCGGCCCCGGAATGATGCTGCGTGAGGATGAGTTGAGTGCGGCATTGACGGGGGCGATGGAGCCGGCGGACGGGAAGGTATCGCTGTACGTGGTGAGGCACGTGGATGCGGAAGGGCGCGAGGAGGCGGGGGTTCGACATGTGCGTGTGGAGCGGACGGGGGCGGTGTTGCGGGCGTTGCCGATGCGGATGAGTTGGCCGATGGGCAATGGATGGCGGCCGGCGCGGGCGGGGGACGAATGGGTGTTTGATGTGGTTTGGGCGACGACGATGGCGGCGGCCCCCCTGGAAGCAAGGGTGGCGAGTGTGCGGTTGATGGAGCAGGTGGAAGGCGTTGAAGCGGCGCAGGTTCAGGAGGTGGCCGCGACGCGGGGAAGCCGTCTGACGATGACGCAGGCGGTGAAACAACAGATGGCGAGATACCAGGTGCAGGCGGTGAGCGAGAATGGCGCGGTGGCGGCATCGGGTTGGTCGGCGTGGGTGCGCGGGGACGCGACGGAGATTGGGGTGGTGGTGGTGTTGGACGCGGGGATGTGAGGGACCGGAAGGCATTGAGGCAAGCGGATGCGGCGTGTGAGGGAGCGTCGATGGACTCGCTGGTGGTGGTGTTGGAGGAGGGGATGTGATGGAAGCGAAGGCGTTGAAACAAGCGGGCGCGGGGGATTTCGAGTTTCGGGTTTCGAGTTTCGGGTTTCGAGGGGAAATGGTGTTGTTGGATGGCTGCGTGCGGTCGGACGTGTGGGTGAAGCGGGTGGTGATGCGAGGGATGTTGGATGAGCGGGAGGTGGAGCTGGCGGTCAAGCCGGTGGACGCGGGATACATGCGGGATCAGCGGTTGATGATGGAGCGACTGCGGGGCGCGAGGGTGACGGTATTGGCGGCGGCGGGATTGGAGGGCGGGGAGGCGCGGTTGTGGCCGATGATGACCGGTCGCGTGACGCGGATCGGACAAACGCTGGACGGCAAGCGGGATGAATGGACGGTGACGGGGCGATGCGACTGGTCGCTGATGCTGGATCAGCGATTGGAGGATGTGACGGACGCGGCGGCATTGGCGGCGCGATTGGGCGTCAGCGATGCGGCATCATGGGCGGGTGAGGGGATTCACGGATCGACGATGCGCGCGGCGATGGAGGATTTGTGCGAGCGATTGGGGTGGTCGATTCAGCGTGATCTGAGTTGGGTCGGTCAGGGTGTGCATGAAACGCGACGACTGCGCCCCCGGCCCCGGCCCCGCCCCCGGCCCCGGGCGTTGGGCGCGGGGCGGTCTGTGACGATCGGCGGGGGACAGTTGAGCGATGCGGCGGGTGTGGTGCGGACGATGCAGGGGGCGATCGCGGAGCACGGGCCGGCGAAGATGACGGCGGAGATGGGACCGCAGGAAGTCGAATCGACGTTCATACTGACGGCGGGCTGGTCGGCGGGCGATGAGGGGAAAGCGGATACGCAATACGTCAAATCGACCAGCGAAGATTTCGACGCGACGGCGAATGTGTATCGGGCATGGGTGTTGAATGAAGATGGAGCATATGGCGGAGCGGCGTTTGATTTGACGGCGTTGTTCGGCGACGGGCTTTCGATGGCGGGGCGAACCGTTCGCTTTCGCGGGTGTTTGACGCGGGATGAGGCGGGACGGTCGCTGGGCGTGGTGGTGGAGGCGAGCGTGGATGCGGGTGTGAATTGGATGCGGTACCCCGGTCGGTTGAGCGTGATGACGGATCGCGCGGGGGTGTACCTGGAGGATGATGCGCTGCCGGTTGATTTTTTCAACGCGGCGAAAACGGGGCAGGCGCGCGTGCGCGTGACGGCGACGGTGGCGAGCGCGTGGCCGACGCGGCGCGTGCGGTGGGTGGGCAACCCGTTCGCGGGACGATTCGAGGAGATGCGATTCGATGTGAGCGATCGTTTCGCATGGCGGCGGGTGGATGCGACAAGTCGGTATGCGGACGCGGTGACGGGCGGGCAGCGCGCGGCGGATGTGGCGGATGAGCGGGTGAAGATGGAACAGTGGCTGGCAACGCGGGCGGCGGAGGCGAAGGCGAGTCAGGTGAAAATGCGGACGACGGGGCCGATGTTGGGATTGCGCGTGGGGGATCGGCTGGGGATGATCGACGGATGGGGAATCGGCGTGGCGGCGGATGCGCCGGGGATGGGGGGGCGGGAGGTGACGTTGACGCGGATCGAGCATCGGGGGGATTCGCCGGTGGGGAGCGAGTTGGTGTGGGAAGTGCGATGACAAAGAGGAGGTGAGCGATGGATCAATCGCTGTTGCAATTTGGTGTGGCGGGGTTGATGGGGATGTTATGGGTGTGGGAGCGGGGTCACAGCCGCAAGAGGGAGCGACAGATCAGCGAAGCGCACCAGCGGTTGATACAACGCGATCAGCAGGTGACGACGCTGATTCGGTTGGTGCGGAAAAACACGGCGGCGTTGGTGGAGTTTGAACGGACGCAGAGACGACTGGGCGAGATTTTGGAGGGCGTGGGCCATGCGATGCAACGACAAACGGATCGGTAACGCGATGGGATTGGCCGTGATGATGTTCGGCGGGATCGGCGGTTTGACGGGATGCGCGTCGCCGCCGGCGGTGTCCCCGCTGATGCGGGTGGTGACGCAGGCATTGCAACAGGAACAGGCGATGCTTGCGACTGACCAGCAGCGAACAGCGGCATGGATGGACCAGCAACGCGCGATGTTGAAAGCGGCGTTCGATGCGGACATGAACGAGCAGCAAACGCTGGACAAGGCGTGGGTGAACGATCACGCGGCGGTGTATGTGGCGGCCCGTGAGACGCTGCTGAGGCATGAACTGGAATTGCAACGGCAAAATGAACAGCGGCGGGAAAACATGACCGACGCGATGGCGGCACAGCAGCGGGCGATGCAGTTGATTGAGCGGCAGGACGCGCTGCTGGCCGCGGTGCCGGACGCGCGGCGATGGTTGCAGCAACTTCAACAACAACAGGAGGACGGGCAATGAGCGACACGACGAATGCGACGAACGCGGTGAACACGGCGACCGTGACGACACTGCGGCAACTGGTGCAGCGACAGGTGGACATTCGGTGGGACGATTTCGCGCGGGAACACCCGCACCTGGCGGCGGCGGTGGATCGGTCGGTGTTGATCGACTCGGCGGTGCGGCGGCTGGCCGACGACCCGGCGTATCGCGCGGCGATGGATCAGGCGGCGAAGGACGAAGCGACGATGGCGGTCGGCGCGAAGGTTGTGGAACGGGTCGAAACGTGGGTGACGCGGTTGCTGGGGCTTTGAACTTTTTGCAAAGGAGCGTGGAACATGGCGCGGTTCACATCGAGAAAGTTTTTGGTGGCGCTGGGCGCGCAGCTGGCGGGGTTGCTGACGCTGATCTGGCCGAGTCATGTCGAGCCGATCATGGCGACGGTGCAGGCGGTGGTGGCGATGGTGGTGGTGCTGTTGTCGGCGTTGGGATACGTGTCGGCGGAGGCGTCGATCGACCGCGCCGGCGCGGGGCGGGCATCGGGTGAGGACGAGCAGGCGGCACGGTAAAAGCCGGTGGCGGCATGGACGGGGCCGACTGCGTACTTGCCGGTTGAGCGGCGGAAGTTTAACGTGATGGCCATGAAGGTAAGCATCCATGTCATCGTGTTGCTGCTGTGGGCCTGTGGCGTTTGCGGGTGCGGCGAGATGCAACTCAAGGGCGGCAGGGACGCGGATCAGCAATACCAAGGCGCGACGACCTGGCCGTTCGTGCCGGTGGCGATGCGGGTGCATCCGTTCAGCGCGATCGAATATGAGAAAGCGACCGGGGCATTCGTACTCAACGCCCGCATTGAACTGCTGGACCGGGTCGGCGACATCACCAAGGGCGTGGGCGATTTCAGATTCGAGCTGTATCGGGCGCCGCGCGAAGCGGGGCTGGCCACACGCGAAGGCACGCTGCAATACTCATGGGAAGCGCCGCTTGTGACGCTGGAGGAAAATCGTCAACACTTCGATCCGATCACGCGAACGTATCTGTTCCGGCTGAAACTCGACCAGCCGCCGCAGTCGGGCACCAAACTCGTGCTGGTGACGCAATTCACGGACCCCGGCGACCGACGATTAGCGGCGCAGGCGCAGGTGTCGGTCAGCGAGGCGGGATCGGATCATGGCAATTGACATAAGTCTTTTTGTAAAATAGTTATGTGTGTGCTATAGTCTTCTGGAATACTTTTGGGCGGATTTGACAACACCCCAAATCGCACACATAATTCCACAATTAAGTTGCATTTCCCCCTTGCAAGGTGTTTAGTTATATGTAAACTCCATGCCCCCAAAGCCCGATCCATTGAGTAACGTCGTCTATGATAAAGGGCCAGCATGCTCGATCGTTTACGCGATTGACGCGAAGGGCAATATGCCCGCTTATGAGTTTTACGAGGGCAGGAAAAGCGAACTCACAAAACAACAACGCCGTAAATTTTTCAGTTACTTTGCTCGTATGGGTGATGTTGGAAGGATTACCAATACGGATCAATTCAATTCTGAAAGAAACGGCATATACGCTTTCAAGATATGGAAGCAGCGAATTTACTGTTTCCAGGATGGAAATGAATGGGTACTCACACATGGGTGTAAGAAAAATCAGCAAAAAGCCGATCCAAATGAACTAGATAGGGCGGAACGAATACGCAAAGAGCATTTGGCCCGAAAACCCAAAGTCTGAGGAGACTACAAATTATGCAGGGAACGACTCATGACCGTATGACCGCGAGCAAGAAGGAGCGAATGTTGCTTGCGCGTGAGGAAGCGATCATGGAAGTGACGGAGATGCTGTGCGAACTTATGGGAGAAAAACAAGTCAGCAGGAGTACGTTGGCTAAGCGACTTGGTTTGAGCAAAGGAAGTGTATCTCAAATGCTTAATGGCGATCGCAATCTGACCATTAAGACGATTAGTGATGTTCTTTTTGCCCTTGATGAGCGGTTGGCAGTGTTTCATCGGGGTCTCAAGGAACCTCCGTGTCGCTATTTCCGCATGAATTACACCGAAGTTACTGGTAGCTTTAATGTTGAGCTTCCCGCGGATTTTTCCCAACCCCGCTTGAAGCTGGTCGCTTGATGCGTGGAGACAGACTGTGGTGAACAAAGATCAAATTGCATTTGCCGAAGCAGTGGCTTCCGCAGTTGATATTATTGAGGTACGGCTGCTCGCTACTCGAGCGAAGCAGAAACTTGTCGATGGGCAACGTCCCAAAACTGTTCGTCTCGGTCGAGGAACCAACACAACAATTGATCGGAAAAAAAATAACATCTCTGTTTCTATCCGATTCGTTCTGGATGGAGCCGAAAATGAATCAACCTCTTGGGACGAAACACCATTGCGAATAGAGGCTACATTTGGTTTGTCTTATAAAGTCCGACGAATGGACGATTTTAACGATGAACAAATGCGAGCGTTCGGTGAAATCAACGGTGCGTACAATGCTTGGCCTTTTTGGCGAGAATTTGTCTACTCAACTCTTGCGCGAATGGGCCTTCCTCCGCTGACACTTCCAGTATTTCGGATTGAGGATGGCGATCAGGGGACTTCAGATTAAATCGAACGAATTTGCCATCGGGGCCTCTGAAAAACCGGGCATTGATCCCCGGCAAGGCCCTAAGAAGGGCCATGCCGGGGCTTGTTGGCAGGTTTTTCAGAGGCCCCCATCCACTGAATCCATGCCACGACTTTCAGCGTCCGACAATCCGCCGCACTTCGTCGATCAGGCGGCGTGCGGTTTTTTCATCGGCGGCCTCGGCGATGATGCGCATGATCGGCTCGGTGTTGCTCGGTCGCACATGCACCCAGCCCTCCGCCAAATCGACGCGGATGCCGTCTTGTTCGTCGATCTTTTCACCGGCGAACTTTTCGCGCACCGCCGCGATGGTTCGTTCCGCCATGCCCGGTTGGATCGGCAGCTTGTCCTTCACGATCGCATAAGCGGGTATCGACGCGACCAACCCGCCGACGCTCTTGCCCGTGGTCGCCAGCAGTTCCAGCACCAGCGCGATGCCCGTCAGCGAATCGCGCACATGCGCGATCACCGGCCAGATCACCCCGCCGTTGCCCTCGCCGCCGATGATGCACTGGTGCCTGCGCATCGCCGCCGCGACGTTCGCCTCGCCGACCGGCGTGCGATAAACCGATCCGCCGTTCGTCGCGGCGATGTCGTCGATCATCCGGCTGGTCGATAGATTCGCCGCCCCCGTGCCGCCTGGATGCCCGCCCATCACATGCATCGCCGCCAGCGCCAGCGTGTATTCCTCGCCGATGTAGCGGCCGCGTTCATCGACCAGCGCCAGCCGGTCGGCGTCGGGGTCTTGCGCCATGCCGATGTCGGCATGATGCTCGCGCACCACGCCGCTCAACCCGACCAGATTCTCCCGTGTCGGTTCGGGCGTGTGCGGGAATTGCCCCGTTGTCTGGGCGAACAGATGCACCAACTCAACGCCCAGTTCCTCCATCAGCATCGCCGTGGCCGGCCCGCCGGCGCCGTGTACCGAATCCAGCACGACCTTCGGCTTGCGATTGCGTATCGCCTGCGCGTCGATGTGTTTCAGCAATCGTTCGACATGCACGCGGTTGGCCGTGTCGTCGTGATCGACCGGCTGCAACTTTTCGACCGCCGCGTAATCGCAGCGGTTGGTGTGAAAGCGTTCGATGATCTGTCGGGCCTGCTCCGGCGGGGGCGCCACGCCGTCGCGGTTCAACGGTTTCAGGCCGTTCCATTGGATCGGATTGTGACTGGCCGTGGCGACCATGCCTCCGTCGGCGTGCAGGTGGTCGATCATGATCGCCACCGACGGGGTGGTCACGATGCCCAGCGTCGTCACCCGGCAGCCGGTCGCCAGCAATCCCGCCGTGGCGGCGCGTTCGACCATCGCCCCGCTCGGCCGGCTGTCTCGCCCGAACACCACATGCGGATGGGGCTGGCCGGTCGATTCCCGAAGCCAGCTTCCGAACGCCGCGGCGAAACGGGCCGCCACCTCCGGCGTCAGCGATTGGCCGACCCAGCCGCGCAGTCCACTGACCGATACCATCAACGGAGCGTCACTCATGGCGTCATCCTGGCGCAAGGTGTTATCAAATCAACAGCGTACCCTATTATCGGCTGCGGGCAACCTGGTAATTAGGGGTACGTTTTCTGTCGATAACAAAGGTCGGAACCGTGCGCGAAGACCGCCCCATCGCCGGGCCGCGATGATTCGGTCCTGTCGCGCCGATCAGGGATGTGCCATGAAGCGTGTGCGCGTTTTTTCGATCAACGCCGGAGATTGCTTTGACCAGGCGATCTTCCTGCCCAGCGGCCAGAAAATGATCGCCGCCGGCACGACGCTCACGCCGCGCCACGTCCTGGCCCTGCGACGGCAGGGTGTGCTGGAAGTGCTGCTCGCCGATTCGCCCGAAGAACTGGCGAGCGAGGGTCTGCTGACCCGATTCGACGGTCGTTCGCTTCAGGTCGGCCAGCCCGCCGATCACGACGTCCTCGGTGCCGGCGGGTCCGTGCTGATCGAACAAGGCGAAAATGTCGAATCCCATCACCTCGACGCCCTGAACACCGGTGGATACCGCCCGCTCGCCGCCGAACCCGACCAGGCCGCCCGCCTCCGCAAAGATCGCATGGCGATGGCCGACGCGCTGGTCGAACAACTCCGCCAACTGATGCCCACGCTTGCTTTGCGCATCGCGCCGCAAGAGCAGGAAATCTGGGATTTCCACCACGCCTCCGGTTCGCCCTGGCCTGATGCCGATGCGCAGGCCGGCTTGCGCAATCAACTGACCGAGCGTCTGCGGGAGCTGTACGCCGGCGTCGAAGCCGGCCTGCCGGTTCACATCCGCGACTTTGAAAAAGTCGTCGATACGCTCTGGCCTCTGCTGCTCGACCATCGCCGGCACTTCACGCAACTGGCGCTTTTGCCCGCCCGGCGCGAAGACTATCTGCCCGATCACGCCTTTTGCGTCTGCGTGCTCAGCATGGCCGCCGCCGCACAACTGGTCTGGAGCGAACAGAACATCCGCACCGCCGCGCTGGCCGCGCTGCTTTACGACGTCGGCATGTTGCTCGTCCCGCAACGCATCCGTGTCACCGGCGACCAACTCAGCGACATCGACCGCAACAAGGTCCAGCGACATCCCGTCTATTCCCTGGCGATGCTGGACGCCGTCGAAGGCGTCAGCGATATCATCCGTCTGGCCGCGTATCAACATCACGAACGCGAGAACGGCGGGGGCTATCCCGCGGGCCTGCGCGGCGACGACATCAGCGACCTGACGCGCGTCCTGGCCGTCGCCGATGTCTTCGCCGCGCTGACCAGTCCCCGCCACTACCGCAAGGACTTTCTGCCCTACGTGGCGATGGAACAGATGATCCGTGCCTCGGCTGTCGGGCAATTCCACAAGCCCTCGACCCGCGCCCTGGTCCAGGCGGCCGGCCTGTTCCCCGTCGGTTCCTACGTCAAACTCACCATCGGCCAGATCGCCCGCGTCGTCGCCGCCAACCCCAATCATCTCGATCGCCCGGTCATTCAGGTGTTCGACGCCGCGGGCAAACCCACCGGCCCGCTGCTGGACCTGTCAGTGATGCCGGTTGATCGCATCGCCGTCGAACGCCCCGCCCCCCGCCCCCCCCCCCCCCCCCCCCCCCCCCCCGGCACCCGCACCCCCCCCCCCCCCGGGAAAAAGCCGGCCCCGCCCGTCCCCCGGGGCGCCGCCCCAACCCCGCGGCGGCAGGAAGG
>JBAYVY010000032.1:0-17820 GCA_041674345.1 Phycisphaeraceae bacterium
CGGTGTCGGTGGCGGGGGGCCAATCGACGGGTTCGAGGATGGCGATGCGATAGGGGTCGTTTTCGATTTCATCGACGATCATCGCCCGGCACAGGCCGCGGAGCATGAGCAGGTATCGGCCGTCGTCGAGGGATTCGTAGCGTTCGATGTAGCCGATGCAGACATGGGGTTTGAGCGGGGGTTTGTCGTGAAGGTAATCGTGCTGGGTGACTTTGCGGTCGAACATGGCCGGGGCGATCAGGCCGGGGCCGTCGATGGCGTCGGCGGTCATCCGGCGATAGCGCGGCTCGAAAACGTGCAGCGGCAGAACCGTGTGCGGCAAAAGCACCGTCTCCGGCAGCGGAAACAGCGGCAACGCGCGATTGAAGTTGATCGTGATCTGTTCCATCACACCACATCATAGGCGGAGGGCGGAACAACAGGACAGCAAGACAGCAGGACAGCAGGACATGGCGGCGGGTCCGGGTGCGGGTCCGAATGTCCTGCTGTTCTGTTGTCTTACTGTTCTGTCCCCAGCTATGATTCAATCACCATGACCGACCCCCAACACACATCGTGCCATTGCCCCGGCCCCCTGACGCCGATGCAGGAACACGTCCTCAAACACAAGGGCACCGAACGCCCGTTCGAGAACGAATACTGGAACGAAAAACGCCCCGGCCAATACATCTGCGCCGCCTGCGGCCAGACGCTGTTCGACAGCGACGCCAAGTTCGACTCCGGCACCGGCTGGCCCAGCTTCTTCCAACCCGCCGATGAATCCCACGTCGCCACGGAAACCGACACGAGCCACGGCCGCGTCCGCACCGAAGTGTTGTGCGCCAAATGCCGCGGACATCTGGGCCACGTCTTCACCGACGGCCCGCAACCCACAGGGCTTCGCTACTGCATCAACAGCGCGGCACTGAAGCTGGTGCCGCGCGTTTGATATCTTGGTCGGTGTGATTTGATTCAAAGTGGCATTACGCCGGCGATGAGTTTGTAACACTTCTTGGGTTTGGACTTTGGAGCGAGATAATGCCGCCAAGGTCTGGTCAAACTCAGGAGTAAAATGCACGCGCGTTGCGTTGAATCTTTTAGTGTTCGGGTGAAACCCTCGTCGGTGACGCGCAAATCATATTCGCGGCCATTGCTGGTTCGGAAATGGCCCGTCCATTTATCGTTTGTTTGGTTGAATATCACGTTAGGGGCGTGAATCAGTTGCAGTGACTTCCATTCGGGTCGTCCCAGACGTGTCATTTTGAATAGGCGTTCGGGAATGGCTTGCGAACTCGCAGTGCCCAATAGCAGTGAGTCGGATTCACAGAACCGCTGAACCTGATCTGCCCGCCATCTGCCCATGCGCTTCCAGCCATCCGAGCAGTACCTGTTTTCAGCTTGGTACGGCACAACAGCGTCACCACGAACAAGGGGAATGTGGATGATATCCAACGGCTCCACCGTTTCGCAGTCCACATTAGCCCATTCCTGGGGAATCGCTTGAGACCCGACTGCGACCGGACGTACAAATTGATGGGTTGCCAAATCAAGTCCCGCAATGCAGCGGGCGTTCTCTTTCGGTGAATTAGCCAAGCACAGAATTTCGGACGTTTTCATGTGTTCTCCTCTTCCTAGCAAGATGCAAAATACGGATGCGCAAACATAGCGAGATCCGCTGTTCGGCGAATGCGTGTTATGAAAACTTCAGTGGCACCCTTTAGCCGTCGGGGTCGAAGGGCAACGCGAATCAGAGATGTGTCACGATCAGGTCGGGCCAAATCCGTTGAAGGTATTCGGCGGCGAGGCGGCGGTGACATTGATCGGCGGTGGGTTCGGCGCACAACATGCAGCCATGATCGATCATGTCCGGTTTCAGTTGCAGGTGCGGTCGGCGATGTTCAAGGATGGCATGGTACTGCTGTTCATATTCGGCCCATGACACGCGGCCCTTGTGGTAGCCGTCGAGCAAATCTTTCGTCGGAGCGAAGCCCGACGGATGCGAATAATCAGCGCCGATGATCGTCTTGAGAAAGTACGTCAGGTCGCCGCGTTTTGTGTAGCCGGCCAACTGTGAACTGTTGTAAAGGCGAACGTCGAGAACGCGCCGAACCTTTGCCTCGGCCAGAATCGTGAAAAATCGCTCGGCGGATTTTCCCGCGAAACCTATCGTGAACAGTTGAATCGGCTGGGTGGTCATGGTTGTTTGCCTCGCGTCTCCGCATGTGTATCATACACAACATGAATAGCCGGGATGTGATCCGAATGCTTCGGAAGGACGGTTGGGTGACGAACCATATTCGCGGATCGCACCATCATTTCAGCCATCCGACCAAGGCGGGTATTGTGACGGTTCCGCATCCGCGAAAGGACATTCCCAAAGGCACTTGTCGAAGCATTCTCAAGCAGGCGGGATTGGCGTGACCCGATCTGGGAGTGACAGCAATGATGAACACGATCTACCCCATTGTCATTCATAAGGAACCGCGGAGCTGTTACGGCGTGAGTGTGCCCGATTTGCCCGGATGCACCTCCACCGGCGATACGCTCGACGAGGCGATGGCGATGGCGAAGGAAGCCATTCTCGGTCACATCGAGGTGATGATGGAAAAAGGATATGCGATTCCCGAATCGCGCCCCATCGAGGAGCATCGGCGGAACCCCGACTTCGCCGACGCCGCGCTGTGGGCGGTGGTCGAAATCGATCCGTCCGATCTGCCCGGCAACGCGGTGCGGGTGAACATTTCGATGCAGGAACGTACATTGAACATGATCGATACCGCGGCGCGCAAGGCGCATTTGACCCGTTCGGGCCTGTTGGAAAAAGCGGCGACACGCTACATCCAGTCGGAACTGGGTCGCCGCGTTCAACCCGCCCGACACCCCGCTAAGCGCACCCGAAAGGTTCACATCTGATTTTCGCGGCTTTTCCGTCGGCCCGCTCTGCCTTACATTGTCCGCATGAACCTCCTGCTCGCCACCTATCTGCATTCGCTTTCGCCGTTCGCTGTTCGTTTCAGCGAGAACGTCGGCATTCGCTGGTACGGGCTGAGCTACATCGCGGGGTTCATCGCGGGATGGCTGCTGATTCGACAACTGGCCAGGCGCGGCAAGACGCCGATGAAGGTTGAACAGGTGGCCGACTTCGTGTTCGCCGTGGCGTTCGGCACGGTGATCGGCGGGCGGCTGGGTTACTGCGTGTTCTATCAGCCGGCGTTGTTCACCCAGTTCACTTCGGGCTTCCCGTTTTGGGGGGTACTGGCGTTGAACGACGGCGGCATGGCGAGCCACGGCGGATTGATCGGCATTGTGATCGCCTGCGTGATTTACGGCCGGCGTCACCGCGATGTTCCGAGGGGTGATATTCCGGGGGCGGGGGCGGGGGCGGGACCGATCCAACTGCTCGACCTGTGCGCGTGGGTCAGCACGGTGGGCATCTTCTTCGGTCGCGTCGCCAATTTCGTCAACGGCGAACTGGTCGGGCGTGAAGCGCCGGCGGGGCTGGCGTGGGCGGTGAAATTTCCGCAGGACATGCGCGACTGGTCGGCGACACAACTGGGCGAACTGGCGGCGAAACTCGAACCGCTGGGCATCACCGCCGCGACGCCCGACGAGATGGTCAAACGCGCGATCGACGCGGTGCGCGACGGCAACCCCCAGGTGATCGACATTGTTCAGCCGATGCTGACGGCCCGGCATCCGTCACAATTGTACGAGGCCTTGATGGAAGGTCTGATGCTGTTCGTCCTGCTGGGCATCGTGTGGATGAAACCCCGCAAGCCGGGCGTGGTGGGCGGATGGTTTTTGATCGGTTACGCGGTGGTGCGCATCTTCGGCGAAAACTTCCGGATGCCCGATGCGATCATCGCCAACGAAGAGTTCGCCCGCTGGGGCGTGACGCGCGGACAGTTGCTGAGTTTTGTGATGCTGTCAGCGGGAGTGGTGTATCTGATGTATTTCGCCACGCGGAAGGTGCCGAAATTGGGGGGATGGATGACGAAGCAGGAGAAGGCATAGAAGCAAGCTCAATTGACGGCGTGCCGAAAGGTGTTGCGGCAGGGAGAAATGTTCACAGCCAGCGGATCATTCGCACGTGGGGACCGACGCCCGCGATGGTGAAGGTTTCGCCGACGGTTTGCCATCCGGTGCGGCGATAGAAGGGGACGGCGTTGATGCGTGCGTTGCACCACAGACGCGCGGGGCCGGGGGTTTCGACGAGCATTTGCTGGAGGTATCGCATGACGGCCGCGCCGACGCCCTTGCCGCGATAGGCCGGGTCGGTGGCCATGCCTCGCAAGCGCCAGGCGGGGGTGTCGTTGTCGGGCTGGAGCATGACGGTGGCGCATGCGACGGCGTGGTTGGCGGCGTCGAACACGCCGATGTGCAGCGTGGTCGATTCGCGGTCGCCGTCGAATTCGGGCGACGGATGATCGGTGCCGTCGATGAGCACGACCTGTCGCAGGGGCAGAATCTCTTCCACCGCCGCGAGACGAAGGGTCAGCACTTGCTCGTTCACCTGCAAGGTGGTCGGCTCGAAGTTTGCCATGATCGGATGTTACACGATT
This sequence comes from Phycisphaeraceae bacterium, assembly GCA_041674345.1. Classification (GTDB taxonomy): domain Bacteria; phylum Planctomycetota; class Phycisphaerae; order Phycisphaerales; family Zrk34; genus JBAYVY01. The sequence goes on from JBAYVY010000032.1 coordinate 4,542, forward strand.
TACAGGCAACGCGCCTTCGGGGGCGATGTTCAGCGAAACGACGATACAACCAGTCGAACACCGGCCTCAACACAGGCCAGCCGGTCGGTGCCAGTAACCAGCCCCGGCCCAGATCGCGATGGATGTGGCGGAAGGCGGCCATCGCGGTGACGACCCGCCCGTCGCCCAGCACGGCGTGCATTTGCGATTGCACCGCGGCATGAGTCAGCCCGAATCGCGCGGGGTCGAAATCGGCGACGGAAATGTCGATCAGTCGCAGACGGTCGTGACGGTCACGCCGGCGCATGACATCCGCCTGGCGCGAGCAGATCGGACAGGCCCCGTCGTAAAAAACCAGAATGGGCGGATCACCGGGCACGTCGCATTGTAGGCGGCGGGAAGCGCCTTGCGGGAGGCGTTGTGCGGCTTGCGGAAAACACCCCGCAAGCCGCAGGACACAAGCCGCACATCGCACATCGCACATCAGTGAGGCAATGTCAGCGCTTCGCGGTCGAGCCAGTTGGGGAGTTTCACGTCGGCGCTTTTCACCCACGCGGTGCGGTACAGCGAAGCGATGAACGTCGCCCCGGCCTTCATGCGCTCGGTGCCGAACGCGATCACGTCGGGGTCATCGGCGCGGCCGTTGCGGGGCGGCAGCTTGTCGGCCAGTTCATACACGCGATCCACCAGCGCGTGCGAACGATCAAACTCTTTCCAGATCGCCGCCCACACATCGTCGTACACCTCGGCCCGCGCGCCGTCCAATACCTTCCGGGGGTCGTAGTCGAAGGTACGAAACAGGCCATCGACTTTCGCATGGATGCCGGTGCGGGGGGATGGGTCGTTGTGGGTTTTGACGCGGCCGTCGTGGTGCATCGTCGTGTGCAGGGGCATGCACAGATCGCCGGCGTAGTGCGACATCAGCCCGGCATAGACCAGACACTTGCGCCGGATCGCCGCGTTGTTCGGCCACTTGCGATGCTCGGCGAACGCGAGCGCCAGACGCTGCTGCCACTCCGCCACGGCCCACGGCAACACGCCGATTTTTTGCGGATCAAGCCGATGCTCGTAGCACAGTTTGTGATAGTCATACCGAAAGCGCGGCATCACCCCCGGAGGCAGCACACCGAGTGCCTCCAGCGGTTCATAATCCAGGTAATGTTCCGGCGGCTCGGTGCTGTCCAGTTGAGGCATGGCGCGGTTTTTGAAGTTGTCGGGATCGAGCGAATCCTGGGCCGCGTCATCGACGATGCCCGCGACGAACCAGTCAGGCGGCTTCTCGCTTGCCGGGCCTGCACTTCCGGGGGCGGGGGCGGGGGCGAGCAGACGGGCGCTCATCGCGGTGATCGCATGGTGTTCTTTTTCATGCCAGGCGAAGGCGGTGATCGCAAAGCCGGCCATCAGCGACAACCACGCGGTGACGAACCAGACGCGACGGATCATGGGATGATTCCTTGTGTCGGATTGACAAAGCATGATAGCCCGGATGATTCACCAAGAGGCACAGAGGCACAGAGGCACAGAGGATGAAAACGGAAAATCAGAAAAGCAAAACAGCGGAACATGCTGTGTTTGAATCCGAATGTGGTGCTTTTTTGCTGTTTTGATGTTTTGCTTTTTTCTCCTCTGTGTCTCTGTTCCGCTGTGGTTCATTCTGAATGATTCGGGATAGCGGCGAGGCGGATGGAGAGCCGATGGGGGTGAAAAAAAACGCGGCGTTCCGGGGGGAACGCCGCGGGGGTGACGTTGAATGTGGGATGCGATTTACGCCGCGCGGCGGCGCTGGAACAGGGCCAGCGTGCCGAGGGCGAGGAGGGCGACGGTGGTCGGCTCGGGCACGGCGGAGCCGTGATCGTCGAGCGGCGAGACCACGGTGCCGTTGAGCGCCAGGTCGGGGGCGGTGGAGTTGGCGGTGTCGTAAACATACCAATCGCCGGTGGTGATGGTTCCGCCATACAGGGCGAGACGAAAGGTCACGCTGGTGCCGGCGGACATATCCTGAAGATCGGAGATACCGGTCAGAGTAAAAGGCGAGAGGGTTGCACCGGCGTTGCTGCTGCTGGTGAATGAAACGGGGGCGATGTCGGTGAAGGAGCCGCCGTTGATGGCATACTGCCACAGACCGCCGGACGGGCCGCTGGCTTTGCGACGGTAGAATTCGTCGATGGATGAAAGGGAAATCGTGTAGCCGTCGGCGACGGTGAAGCCGAACGAGACGAAATCGTTGGCGGCGATGGCGGCGGCGGAGGTGGTGGTCGTCATGTTGACCCCACCCCATGCGCGAGTGGCGGCGGTGACCCCGGTGGTGACGATGCCACTGCCCCGCGTCAGGCCGATCGGCGAGGCAATGCCCGTCGCGCTGGTCGTAGCCGCAAACGAGCTTGGGCCGAACACGCTGTTGCCGCCCGGCAAGGTATGCACATCCCAGCCCATGAGGACGTCGGCGTTGGCCGCGCCGGTGAGGGCCATCGGGGCGGCGAGGGCCGCGATGGCGCAGAAATACCTGACACGCAGATTCATCGGAATCTCCTTATCTCTCATCCGTGATAATGCAGGGGAACTCTCTCCCCATGGTCCGCTTCGTCACGGCGCAACGGTTAACATCAACCGTGTTAAAACACCGGCGAAGCGCTCTCTTCTTTCGAGTGAATTGGAAACTCTCTCAACTGCGTTCCAAGACTCTCTCTCGGCGAAGGCGGTTGCCCGGCGGCAAGCCGATCCTCGCGCTGACTGACCTGATTATACTACATGCCGCGAATGTTGCAATGACTAAGCAATCGTTAATAGTTGATTAATGTTTCGGAACGAGGACGGGGGGCTGGGGGAAGAGGCGGAGCCAGTTTTGGAAGTTGTACGCAAAATACAATTCCCTCACCCCTCACCCGCCCCCGGCCCCTTCCGCTACATTCGGAAGATCGCGCCCAGCCGTTTGCCGAGCATCATGGACGCGCCGACGAGGGTCAGCGTCAACAACGCCATGCCCCAGACGCCCATCGCGCCGGCGACATATGGCCCGTCGCCGATGCGCTCGAACAGCACGTAGATCGCCTTGGTGATCGGATAGTACTGCTGCGTCTGCGCGAGAATAAGCGAATCGCTGACTTCCAACATGGCGAAACTGAACGCCAGCAGGCCACCGGCGATCAGATTGGCCATGATGAGGGGCATGACCACCCTGCGGATCGAATAGAGTTTGCCCGCCCCGAAGACCGCGGCCGCCTCTTCCAGTTCGACCGGCGTCTGCTCCAGCCCGGCCGCGGCACTGCGCACCACATAGGGCAATCGCCGCACCGCGTAGGCGATCACCAGAAACAAAATCGGATTCGGATGGTCGCCGGTGACTTGCAAAATGCCCGGAACCGCGAACCCCGCATGCCGCAGCCAGAGCGTGATGTCGTTGCTCATCGCCACATATCCGAACGCCAGGACCAGCCCCGGCACGGCCAGCGGCAACATCGACATCGCATCCAGCAGCTTGCCGCCCCACACCCGCCCGCGCACCACCACATATGCGATCGTCAGCCCGATCACCACATCGACGATCATCGCCAGCACCGAATAGATCAGCGAGTTCTGAATCGAACCCGCCGCCAGCGGATGCGCCAACGCGCCCAGCGGACCCAGGTAATGTTCCAGCGTGAACGCCCCCGGAAGTATGGATTGATACCAGGTGCCGGGTTGGGTCAGCGATGTCAGCACCACGCCGATGTGCGGCAACACCGCCAGCAACGTGATCGCGATGAACGGCAACAACGCCAGCAGCCCCGGAAGCGTTCGCAGCTTGATCGTCGTGGCGCGAACCGAGGCGCGGGTCGAGGCGGCGAATGATCTTCCGCCGAATGTCACCTTGCCCAGTAAATAAAGCAGCGAACTGATCGCCAGCACCACCGCCACCAGCGCGAACGGACGCGGCGAATCCAGTTGCTGAATCTGCCAGAATATCTGCACCGGCGCGACCGAGGTGTAATCAAACATCAGCGGCGTGCCCAACTCCGTGAACGACCAGATGAACACAATCGTCGCACCCGCGAAAACCCCCGGAAGAATCAGCGGCAATGTAATACGACGAAACGTCGTCCAGCGACTTGCGCCGAGATTTTCAGCCGCCTGTTGCATGGCCGGGTCGATGTTCGCCATCGCGGCGGCGACATTGAGGTACAGAATCGGATACAGGTGCAGCGTTTCCATGACGATCACGCCCCACAGCCGCGCCGAGCCGAGAATGTCCAGCGGATGCGCCGCGTCGATCCAGCCCAAATGCAGCAGCAGGGCGTTGAGCGATCCGAATCGTCCCAGCAGCAATCGCAATCCGATCGCGCCGACGAACGGCGGCAAAATCATCGGCACCAGCAGCAACGCCGAGAAAATCGCCTTACCCCGAAAATCGTAGCGCGTGGCGATGCCCGCCAGCGGCAGCGAGACGCACAGACACAGGGCCGTCACGATCACCGCGATCAACAGCGAATGCAGCAGCGAGGCGACCAGAACCGGGTCTTTGAAAACGTCGATCACGTAGCCGATCGTGAATCGCGTTTCGCCCCCGGCCCCACGCTCAATGAACGCATCCTTGATCGTCAGCACAATCGGCAACAACAGAAACACCGCCCCCAGCGCCAGGCAACCAGCCAGCAGCAGATACGTCTGAACCTTCCGGGGCTGGAAAACCACGTTTCTCATCACGCCGCCATCGTAACGGCAGCCCCGAAAATCGGCCAATGGGTCTGCTCATGATCCGGGAGTGAGCCAGGGGGCGGTGCCGCCGTGACTTGGGTGGGTTGGGGGCCGAATGACGAATGACGAAACTCGAATGACGAATCAAGTTCCAAATTTCAATGTTCAAAAGTGTCGGCGCGTTCATCGGTTTGGAATTTGACATTTGGGATTTCATTCGTCATTCGAGTTTCGTCATTCGTCATTTCCTGTCGCCCCCGAAAATTGGGGCAAACCCTCGCCCAGTCGGCGAAGACACCACTTTGCACCCTTTCCCGGTCGGCGATAGCATGATCGTTTCCCCCCCTGTCGATTCAATGGAGCATGATCGTGACGAAATGGAAGCTCAGCGCGTTTGCCGATGAAGCCGGCGGATCGACCGTTGAACAGATCGCCGCCCTTCAAAAAGCCGGCATCCAACACATCGACCCGCGCAACGTCGATGGATACAACATCACCGAACTGCCGCTGGATTTGGCGGAAAAAATCGCCGCCGATTACGCCAAAGCCGGCCTCACCGTGAACATGTACGGTTCGCCGCTGGGCAAGATCGACCTGGCCGATGATTTCGCCATCGACCGGAAGAAACTGACGCACCTGGGCGAATTGTCGAAGATTTTCGGCGCGAAGGCCGTGCGCATTTTCAGCTACTACAACAAGAAGAAACAGGCGGGCGCGGCGGAGTTTCAGCGAGCGTCCCTTGATCGCCTCAAAGGTCTGATCGACATCGCCGAGAAGTACGACCTGGTGTTGTATCACGAAAACGAAGGCGCGATCTTCGGCGAAAAACTCGTGAACATCCGCGTGTTGCGCGATGAGCTGCGCGCCAAATACCCCAACCGCTTCAAGCTGATTTTCGACTTCGACAATTACAACCACGCCAGCGAGGACGTGTGGACCAACTGGCTGGAACTGCGCGACGCGACTGATGCGATCCACCTGAAAGACAGCAAGTGGATGCCCGGCTCGGACAAGCCGCAGCATGTCCCGGCCGGCAACGGCAACGGACGCATTCCTGAAATTCTCGCCGACGCCGCCCGGCGCGGCTGGACCGGCCCGCTCACCCTTGAACCGCATCTGACCTATTCCAAAGCCGTGCTGGCGACCGGTCCCGGCGGCGAGCCGAACATGGATTTCGCCAAACTCACCCCCGCCGAGAGTTTCCAGGCCGCCGCCACCGCCGCGATCAAACTGCTGAAACAAGTGGATCGGGCGTGAGACCCGGAAGTCGGAAGTCGGAAGTGAAGAGGAAAGTGGGAAGGCGGAAGTGGGAAGTGGGAAGTAAAGACCCGTGTATAAAATTCTTCCGACTTCCGACTTCCGACTTATTGCAGCGTCAGCTTTTGATTCGCCGATAACCTAACCCATGAGCATCCCTCCCCGCATCCAACGGTTTTTCCTCGCGCTGATCCTGCTGCTGGCCGGCGCGTCGGCCTCGATGGGCCAGTCCCTCCAGAGCCGCATCGAAGCGCTGGCACGCAGCGAAGACCTCGGCAAGGGCGTCCTCTGCGTCAGCGTCATCGACCTGGCCGACGGCCTGACCGTCGCCGAACTCAACCCCAACCGCCCCGTCTCCCCCGCCAGCAATCTCAAACTCGTCACCACCGCCGCCGCCCTGGCCACCCTCAAGCCCGACATGCAGTTCACCACCCAACTGCTCTACCAGGACGGCAAACTCATCGTCGTCGGCGAAGGCGATCCCGCGTTCGGCGATCCCAAAATCCTCGCCGCCATGAATCTCTCCGTCGAAGACCTCCTCGACCGTTGGGTCGCCGCCGTCCAACGCGCCGGTATCAAAAAAATCGACCGGATCATCGTCGATGACCGCATCTTTGAATCCCGGCAGGTCCATCCCGACTGGCCCGTCGATCAACTCAACCGCTGGTATTCCGCGCCCGTCTCCGGCCTGAACTTCTACGACAACTGCGTCGCCATCTTCGCCGCGCCCACCACCCCCGGCGAATCCCCACGCATCAAAACCGAACCCCTCAACGCCCCCGTCTCCCTCACCACGCTCGCACACACCGGCAAGGAAAACGCCCTCGCCGCCACACGCGAAACCGACACCAATCGCATCACCCTTCGCGGTTCGGTCAGCTCACGAGGCCCGTCCCTCATCTTCATCACCATCCACGACCCCGCACTCTTCTTCGGCCAAACCCTCGCCCAACGTCTCAACGCCGCCGGTATCCCCACCGGCCCCGTCGTCCATGCCGACGATCAACTCGATGTCCGCCGGGCCACCCTCCTCGCCGAAGTCAAAACCCCACTCACCGAAATCATCGCCCGCTCCAACAAGGATTCACAGAACCTCTTCGCCGAGTCCCTCCTGAAATACATCGGCCACCACGTCACCGGCGCGCCCGGCTCATGGGCCAACGGCGCCGCCGCCGCCCGCATGGCGCTCGCACGACTGATCGGCCCCGGCGCGGCCGGCTTCGTCCTCTCCGACGGCTCAGGCCTCTGCAAAGATGACCGCGTCACCACCTCCCTCATGGCCCAATTGCTCCTGGCCATGCACCGACAACCCAAACTCGGCGAAATCTACCAAAACTCCCTCGCCGTCGGCGGCTCCGACGGAACCCTCAAAAACCGCTTCAAAAATCCCAAACCCATCGGCCAGGTTCACGCCAAGTCCGGCTACATCGCCGGCGTCATCGCCCTCTCCGGCTACATCCGCCAGGGCGACAAGGGCTACGCCTTCTCCATCATCCTCAACGACTTCAACCGCCCCGTTTACAAAGGCAAACGCCTCATCGACCGCATCGTCCGCGCCGCCGACGCCACCCTCGCCGGCAATTCCGTCGAACAAACCCCCGCCGACACCGACAATTCCGAATCCGGCGACGAACCCACCGTCGAATAAAAAGTCGGACGTCGGGCTTTTAACCCGACGTCCGACCAAACGAGCAGGCAACACGTTCTATGTGCAAGACCGTAGGGCTTAAGCCCTACGGCCTCCCTGTGCGCGATTCAGTCATACAGCGGCGACAAAAATTGTATCGACGTCGATATCGTGCAATTGCTCTGCGTGGTGTGACGTTCACAGAAGAAGAAATCAAAGTTATAAGTCTTGCCCGGCTCCAACCCCAGCGAAGCCGCCAGATTATCGACATCGATCGAGGAATACACTTCGCTGTGTACGCCACCGAGATCGACGACCAGCTTGTTGTTGATGAACACCCAGACATCATCATCCCCCGAGAAATTGAACACCATCGGCTGGCGGCCCGACGGGTCGGAATAGGTGAACTTGGAATGCACTTCATATGTGAAGTGGAAGTTGTGATTGCGACCCTGATTTCCGAACAGTTTTCCATCCAGCGGGAAAAACGACTGGCCGTTGTGAATCGACGCCTCGAAGGTGTAAATCCCGTCGCCGTCCGCATCCGTCAGCGTGATCGTGTGTTTATCCGACAGATTCACGCCGTCAACGTTGCGGAACCACTGATCGAACGTGGCCTTGCTGGTGATCATCGCATAGCCGTAGTTGCCGCGATTGTAGTTGATATTGAACACGGGCTTGCGATCTTCGCCGAGGGTCGATTGGACGATTCCGGTGCGCAGGCCGTAGTTCGCCGGCGAATACTCAAAGTCGCGGTGTCCGCCGGATTTCGATCCGTCCTTGAAGTCCCGGATCGTGCCGGTCAACTCCAGCGTCCCGCCGCCCCCCCAGGCCGGACCCGCCAATCCCATGACCATGATCGCCGCCGACGACGCTCGAATCACTGTGGGCCAACGCATGTCGTACTCCTGTTCCGCCGCGTTTTCAGTGGCCTCTGGATCATGGTCTGCGGCATTGATCCGAAAGTACGATTCACCCCCGCCGATGGCAAACATTTTCCCCCGTTTACCCCCATTTCCTCCGCCCCGCAGCCGTCATAAACGGACCCCGAAAAAATGTGCAATGTGAAATGTGCGATGGGCAATGTAAAGACCGATATCACATTGCACATCGCACATTGAACATTGCACATCAACCTCACCCCAGGTTCCGACGCGGCATCGTCGAACCGATCAGATGCAATTCCCCGTTCGCGCCCCTCGCGCTTTCAATACTCGTCCCCGCCACGCCCTCCGGTTCAATCACCAGGTCCAGCGTCGCGCGACTCAGCATCAGCCCCGTGTCGCTGGTCCGCGACGCCAGTGTGAAAACATATGCGGCGTTGTTCGCATCACGCAAACACCGCGCTTGTTCCACCAGTGTCGCCGCGGCGTCACCCACCTTCTGATACATCATGTCGCCCAGATCGGCGTTGCCGTACGCGGCGTTCACCTGCCACCAGATGCGAACCGTCGAGCCGTCGGGCATCCGCATGGCGATGCCCACCGAATGTAACGGATGATTCGCGTCCGCCGGGTCGAGCAGCGTCACCCCCGCGTCATTCGGATCAAATGCGTCATGCAACGACGCCACGCGGATCATGTTCAGCACGCGCTGCATGACCAACCGGCCGGTCGTCTGCATCGACGCCGCCTGCGCGCTGGTCGAATACGCCGACAACGAAGCGCTCAGCGCCGCGCTCACCGCCAGCGCCAGCACCGCCGTGATCGCCAGCGCCAGCAACATCTCCACCAGCGTAAATCCCCGGAACCCCCGGCGGGGGCAATTAATTGCCCCCGCCGGCTTGCGCTGTTTCGAGTTTCGAGTTTCGAGTTTCGAGTTTGCCATCACATCCCCCCTTCCGTGTATGTGTCGGTCTGCGCGACCAGTTGGATCGGGCCGGTGATGCCGTCGGGCAACGCTCGCTCCGGGTCGTAACGGATGATGATTTTGCCGTACCCGCCGGTGGGGATTTCCGCTTCGCTGTCGCCGGCGGTCGATTCAAAATAACCGATGGTCGTGTTGAAATTCGCGGGATTGCCTCCCTCGGCCAGCGGGCCTTGTCCGACCACCGGCTCGAAGGTGCTGATGATCGACCCGTTGATCTCCGCCTGTCCGCGAACGTCCAGCACGCCCGACACGATCGCGCCGTCGAGTTTGATTTTCTCCGTCGAACTCGTCGGATCGGTGAACGTGCCCACGTCGATCGAATACTGCGGCGCCATGATCGTCGATTTGGCGAACAACGCTTTCTGCTCGGCGGTCAGTTCGGGCGCGTTCACGTCGAATTGCGTCGTGCCGGTGAACTGGAGCTTATTGCGCACATGCGTGAACGCCGTCGGATTCGCCGTCGCCACCGTGCCGTCAAACGTGCAGTTATGGAAGCGGACGTTGTTGCTGATCGTCTTGGTGTCTGTCACCTGCGCGCCGTTCACCGTCGCGGTGATATTCGCATATTTTTGAGAACCGTCCGCTTCGAGCATTCCGGCATAATTGTAGTTTGTGTCGGCGTTGGACGTTTCGGTGTCAACGAATGTCACCCCGATGAACTTGCAGTTGACGAACAGCGCGTTGGTCCCCTTGGGGATCGTCACGTTGGTGAACACCATGTTCTCATATACCGGCCGGGTGTAATAGTCGTAGGGATACGGCGACTGATACGGCACGGATTCGATGGTGCCGGCCCCGGCGGGCGTGAACACCGTCGGCTGGCCCGCGTCGTTGGCGACGGGATTGGCCGTCTGTTGCGCGAAGCTGCCGGTCGCCATCGACTGATAGGCCGCGACATCAAAACTGGCGCCGTCGAGCGCGGCCAGTCGCGAGGAATCGGCCCCGAAAGTGGCCGCGTTCTCATATGCGTCGGGCGTGATCGCGCCCCGGAAATACTGCTGATAATCGCCTCCGGCGGCCCCGGTTTCCCACGCCGACTGCGTGCTCTTGAAAATCGCCTCGCCGTGCAGCTTGGCGTACTGATCGCCGTTGTCGATCACGCCCAGGTCCGCCGACGCATCGGTCCACGCCGCGGCCCCCGGCACTTTCACCTTCAGATTCGTCCAGTCAAATTGCGTTCCAGCCGGATACTTCGCCTCGTTCATCAGTTGCCACAACTGCGCATCGACCATCGTGCCGCTGACGGTGAACTCGGCCTGCGCCAGTTTGCCGTCGGCGTTCGCGTCGTAGCTGAGCAGGAACATGTCGTACTCATCGACGTAACCGTCCTGGTTGCGATCGAGCGCCGCGGCGTTGGCCAGGCCGGCGTTTTCCCGCGGGTCGGAAAGTTTGACACGGTTGTCGCCGTCCATGTCGTGCGAGCCGAGATGGGTGGTCAGATCATTCAAATATCCGTCGAGCGTGGAATTGAGGCCGTGAAAGTTGTCACGCATCTGAATCGGATGCCCGTTGAGCATATCGGTCTGCGTGTACGCCGATCCGATGGGGCCTTCGATGACGACGTTTCGCCCGATCATGATGCGGTTGCGGCTGAGGATGGCGTAGCGGACTTTTTTGAACATCTGGAAATCGAGACGGACGACGCGCTGCACGCCGCGATCTTCGCCGACGGCGGTCATGCGCACGACCCACGGCTGAATCGTGTTGCCGGGCGCGACGGCGTTTCCATCGGCGGTGTAGTCGTTGACGCCGCCGCCGATGTTGTAGGGCGAATGCTGATAAAGGGTTGATCCGTAGTCTTCGCCGGTCAGCGGATGCGCCTCGAAAGTAAGCTGAAAAGTCGCGGCCTGGTCGTCGCCGCCGCATCGTACACGACCGAGCACCACGCGCTTGGCGTTGCCCTGCGCATCGTAGGTGATTTGCGGATTATCGAGGAACTGCGACTGCACACCGATCTGTCCGTACAGTTTCAGCGCGACCTGCGCCCATAAGGTTTTGGCCAGCGTGGCGTCGATGGTGCCCTTGTTGGTGGTGACGGTGGCGGAGAGTTGGGCCAGTTCATACTTGGCGAACTGCACGCCGGTTTCGGATGCGGCCAGGGCGCGGTTGGCGCGCTGATAAGTATCGGCACTGCGCAGATTGCTCTGCGATACCAGCGCCATGGCCGCCGCCAGCGAAGCGAAGATCGCCAGGAAGATCATCGCCAGCAGCGAGGCGACGCCGCGATTCCGGGGGTGGGCATGATATTTCATGTTCGGTACTGCTCCGTGCCTCCGAAGTCGATGGTGTTCGCCCTGAATCGAAGGAATGACGAATGACGAAATCCGAATGACGAATCAATTTCCAAATTCCAATGTTTCAATGAAACGCCCGTCACACGTTCCTTTTGGAATTTGCGATTTGGAATTTCATTCGTCATTCGGATTTCGTCATTCGTCATTAGTATTCATCCCTGGGGAGCAGCGACGACCCACGACAGGCGGGTGATTTCGGTTGACGCGGTCGCGCCTGGCTGGACGTATTTCACGATCACGGTGACGCGCAGCAGGTCGGTCGAACCGTTGGCCGCGGCGGGGCCGCTGATGTTGGCCGGATCGACGTTTTCCACGGTGATTTGCTGCGTCCAGCGCGTCATGTCGCTGATCGGCTGGCGCTGGGCATTGATCGGCGGATTGAAGGTCAGGCCCGTGCCGGACGAACCGGCGAAATCATCCAGATCATCAAAAAAGCCGACGGAACCCGCGGCGGTGCCGGCCCACTCGTCGGTTTCCGGGCCGAAGGTCATGTCGCCCGTCGCCGGGTCGTCCAGCGGGAGATTGAGCATCATTTCGCGCATTTCATTGGCCAGCGACAGCGCGGTGGCGGTCTGCTGGGCCCCGTCGGTCTGACGGTGATACGCCTGCTGCGCCGCGACGATCGACAGCACCGCCAGCGAAATGATGACCGCGGCGACCAGGGTTTCGATCAGGGTGAAACCCATTGTCGATTGTCGATTGCCGATTGCCGATTGAGGTATGGCCACAACCGGCACCTTTGCAATGCGTGCGAAGGGAGATCGGAAATCGGAAATCGGAAATCGGAAATTGCTATTCATCATTTCACCAGCGAACTCATCTTGAAGATCGGAAGAATGATGGCCATGGCGATGAAGCCGACGACCGAACCCATGAGCACGATCATCACCGGTTCGATCATGCCGGTGCAGACCTTGATGGTTTCGCGGAGTTGTTTTTGATAGAAGGCGCTGATTTCATCCAGCACCTCGCCGAGTTTTCCCGACTCTTCGCCGGCGGAGACCATCTGCACCACCGAGCGCGGCAGCAGCGAGGTTTTCAGCAGTTCAAAGCTGATCTTTTTGCCTTGTTTCACCGCTCCGTGAACGCGCTTCCACAGGTTGTGATAGAACGTGTTGCCGGAGATTTCGCCGGTGATGGCGATGGTGTCGAGCATCGGCACGCCGGCGTTGACCAGTTCGCCCATCGTCTGCAACGACCGGCTGATGTAGAGCGCGCGGAACATTTTCTTGAAGATCGGAACCGAGAGTTTGAGCTTGTCGATCATCAGCGCGCCCTGCGCGGTCCGGGCGAAGAACACCAACGCCCCCGCGCCGAACAACATGGCGATCACCACCGCCCACCACCAATCCACCATGAAAGCCGACAGCCCCATGAGGAACTTGGTCGGCCAGGGCAGGATGCTCTCCTTGCCCTTGAACACCGCGGCGAACTTGGGCAGCACGAATGTGAGCAGGAAGATCGTCACGCACACCGCCAGCGTGAAGATCGTGCCGGGGTAGATCATCGCGCCGCGCACCATCGAACGCGTTTCGATCTGTTGCGCCAGATACGCGGCGATGCGGTCGAGCATCTTGGCGAA
>JBAYVY010000033.1:0-17436 GCA_041674345.1 Phycisphaeraceae bacterium
GGGGCGTTTACTTCCGGGGGGTGAGGCATCAGTTGCGATTAGTTGAGCGAACCATGATGAAACGATGGCGGCGAGCGGCGAGGGCCGGCGTGTGGATGGTCGTTGTCGCGTTGTTTTGTGCGACGAGCGGCGTGAGTTGGGGACAGGAAACGGGAGAGATACGAGGCAGCGCGACGGGGGGCGGGATGGGGATGCTGATGCCGGGCCGGTGGGGTTTGGTGCAGACGAGTGTGGCGAATGATACGGGGAGTGATTCGGAATATCGGGTGGTGTGGTGGTTTGCGAATCAGCCGGGCCGGCAGTTTGTGAGAAAGGTTTGGGTGCCGGCGGGATGTGTGAGGCGGGTGGTCTGGCCGGTGCTGTATGAGGGGCGGGTTGAGGCGAAGTCGAACGGCGTGGACGGATCGGTGCGACTTCTGGCCGCGGGACAGGATCGGCAGTTGGGATCGTCGCCGAGTCTGATGATGGTTTCGGATGAGCAGTGGATGACGGCTGCGATCACGGGGGAAACGGACGCGACGATCAACGGGATCGCGGCGTTGCGGGAGGTGGTGGGACTGGGCAAGCGATTGGCGTATCCGGGCGATCCGTCGCATCAGTTGCCCCGGACGGCGGCGGGCTGGGATTCGGCGGACATGGTGGTTTTCGCACGGAAGGATTTGCGATTGGACCCGGCGCAGCGTCGTGCGTTGCGGCAGTGGATACACAGCGGGGGCACGGCGTGGGTGATGCTGGACCAGGTGGAGACGGGGGCGTTGAACGAGTGGCTGGGCGATGACGCGCCGCTGACGGAGGTGGATCGCGTGGGATTGACGCGAGCGCAATTGGCCCCCGGAAACGCCCCCGGAAGTGGTCCCGGAAACGCCACCGGAAGCGGGACCGGAAGTGGGACCATGCGGGCGGAAGCCCGCACGCCACGTGGTTTGCGGGATGAGACGGTGGTGAGTGAGGTGCCGATGACGTTGGTGCGTGTGTTGGCGGAAGCGGGGGACGGATGGGAGCGGGTGTTGACGGCGGGCGACTGGCCGGGTGTGGTTGAGCGTCGGGTGGGCGCGGGGCGGGTGATCGTATCGACGATTGACGCGCGAGCATGGACGGATGCGAGGGCGGAGGAGGCGGCGACGGCGATGGCGCGCGCGGTGTACCCGGATCACAGCGGCGCGGATCAGATGAGGGTGGATGCGAAGACGGCGGATCATTTCGTCAACAGCCGGATCGGATATGAAGTGGCGGGGCGGTCGGTGATCGCGGCGGTGCTGGGGTTGTACCTGGCGCTGTTCGCGGCGGTGGGCTGGATGCAGTGGCGCAAGGGCCGGGCGGAAGCGGCGGTGGGATTCGGACTGGCGATGGCGGCGGTCGCGGCGGGGGCGTTGGTGGTGATCGGTTACGCGCAACGGGGCAAGGTGAAGGCGACCGATGCGTCGCTGCAACTGGTGAGCGTGGAATCGGAGGATGGGGCGACCGGGGCGCTGGTGCGCGGGCGGATGGTGCTGTTCGCGCCGTTCGCGCGGACGGCGGCGCTGCGCAGTGAACAGGGCGGCTGGGCGTGGCCGGTCGGTCGCGGCGACGGCGGGATTCGCCGGTTGGTGTGGACCGATCTGGATACGTGGAGTTGGCAGGAATTGAAGATCGACGGGGGATCGAGCCAGCCGATGGATTTTCAGATGCGGGTGACGCTGGACCGTCCGGTGTCGCTGCGGTGGCGGGTGGATGAGCGGGGATTGGTCGCGGCGTTGCCGGTTGGCGAATCGCAGCGTTGGCAGGACATGGTGCTGGTGACGGATCGCGCGGTGTGCGCGGTGACGGAGTATGTGAGGAGCGATGGCGTGAGCGAGTTGCGCATCGGGCCGGACGGCGTGCTGCCGCGGGGCAATCTTGTGGGCGGCGGCGTGATGACGCAGACGCAGCGTGAGCGCAACGGCGTGCTGACGGCGATCGCGGGCGGCGCGGGTCGGTCGCGCGGGTCGGAGCCGATGGTGCTGGGCTGGGGCGAATTGATCGACGACGGGTTGCATGATGACGCGGAGGTATTGCGGCGGGGTTCATCGTTGTGGCTGATGCCGCTGCGGCTGACGAGGCCGGCGGCGGGTCAGCGCGTGACGCTGCCCTGGCCGGTGGTGCGGATGCGGTCGGTGCGGAACGCGGGGGGGATGATGTCGGGCATGGTTTACAACGAGCGGGACGGGGAGTTTTTGAAGATATCGCTGCCGGGATCGTTCGTGGGACGATTCACCGCGCCGGCGGAGGTTGGGCCGCTGCGGTTGGACGGCGCGACGCTGGTGCTGGGCATCACGGCGATCGGTCGGCCTGTGCGGATATTGAATATCGATGGCGGTAAGCACGAGGAACTGGCGAAACTGGACAGCCCCGACGGCGCGTATCGGATCGCGCTGCCGGTGGAGCGATTGACGATGCGCGACGGCGCGGTGACGCTGGCGGTGGACGTCGGCAACCTGGCCGACATGTCGCGGGCGATCGAAAACCAATCGTCGATGTGGCAGATTCAGCAACTGGGATTGGAATTGCGGGGAATCAGGGACCAGGGGCGAGGGGCGAGGGCAAAGAACCCCTCGTCCCCGGTCCCTCACCCCTCGCCCCTTCCTTGAGGAAAACGTTATGACCGGCAACGAACAACCGATGGTGAAAACGATTGGACTGACCAAACGCTTCGGCGACTTCGTCGCGCTCGACGCGCTGGACCTGCACCTGAATCAGGGGCAGATACTCGGCTTCATCGGACCCAACGGCGCGGGCAAAACCACCACCATCCGCATCCTCGTCGGCTTGTCAAAACCCACCGGCGGACAGGCGTTCGTCAACGGCGTCGATTGCACGCGCGACACGCGCAAACTCAAACAGCTCGTCGGCTTCATGCCCGACACCTTCGGCGCGTACGACAACATGCGCGTCCGCGAATACCTCGACTTCTTCGGGGCCGCGTTCAAAATCCCCCGCGCCCAACGCATCCATCGCGTCGATGAAGTGATGGAACTCACCGGCTCGACCTACATGAAGGACCGCTTCGTCGATGCCCTGTCGCACGGCATGAAACAGCGCGTCGGCGTGGCGCGCACGCTGCTGCACGACCCGCCGCTGCTGATACTCGACGAACCGGCCAACGGCCTGGACCCCAACGCCCGCATCGAAATGCGCGAAATGCTCCTGCGACTGGCCGCGATGGGCAAAACCATCATCGTCACCAGCCACATCCTCCCCGAGCTGTCCCGCATCTGCGACACCGTGGCGATCATCACGCAGGGCAAGCTGCGGGCGTTCGGCACGCTGGAGCAGATCATGCGCAGCATCAGCCAGCGACGCATCATCGAAGTGCAGATGACCGACACCGCGGAAACCGCCCGCATGGCCGACCTGCTCAAACGCACGCTCGACGACCAGGCCGACGTTCGCGCCAGCCCGCAGGAGGCGATGGTCCGGTTCAGCACCGAAGCCGACGACGATTCGCTGGCGCAACTGCTGGGCATCGCGGTCGGCGAGGGCCTGAAAGTCGCGCAGTTCCATGAAGTCCCGCTGGACCTGGAAGACGCCTTCCTCGAAGTCACCGGCCTGGGCAAACGCGGACAAGGACCGGCGGACTGAGGGCCGCATTTCGTAATCGCAATCGTAATCGTGATCGTAATCGAAAACTTGAGCATACAGATGACCCGTTTCAATCACGAAAAACTCGACGTTTACAAAGTCGCATTGGAATTCGTTGGATGGAGCGGCTTGCTCATCGACACAATGAACAACACTGAACGAAATACTTGCGATCATCTGGATCTCGCCGCGGTGTCGATTCTCTTGAACATCGCCGAAGGCAACGGCAAACGCGCGACAAGGGATCGACAACGATTTTTTGAAATTGCGCGGGGTTCCGCGATGGAGTGTGCTGCGTGCCTGGATGTGTTCACTACTCGAAAAAGAAAAGCGATGGAAGAAGTTGAACGAGGGAAAGAACTGCTGGTTCGGGTTGTTTCCATGTTGGTGAAGATGGCCCCGCCGACGGAGGGCTTGCGTGGATAGCGGCGAGGTTTCGATCACGATCACGATTGCGATTACGAAAAAGATATTCATCTATGATTTCCAATCCCATCATTCGACGCGAACTGTTCGGCATGTTGCGCCGGCCCCAGACGCTGGGCATCTTCGTCGCCATGATCGCCTTGCTCGCCCTCGCCGTCGTCGCCCTCTGGCCCGACAGCGCCGTGGTCGCCCTCGACGGACGCACCGCGCAACAGGTGTTCGGCGTCTTCACCTACGGCCTGCTCGTCTGCCTCCTCATGAGCGTCCCCGCCTTCCCCGCCACCGCCATCGTCAACGAACGCAACAGCGGAACCCTCGCGCTCCTGCTCACCAGCCCGCTGTCCGGTTCCCAAATCCTCGTCGGCAAGGTCAGTGCCGTCATCGGCTTCGTCGGCGCGCTGCTCGCGCTGTCGCTGCCGGGGGCCGTCGCCTGTTTCGTCATGGGCGGCATCGACATCTCCCAGATTCTCGCCGTGTACGCCGTGCTCGCACTCACCGCCGTGCAATACGCCGTGATCGGCCTGCTGGTCTCCAGCTACGTCCGCTCCGCCGACGCCGCACTTCGCATGACCTACATGCTGGTGCTGCTGCTGTCGGTCATGGTCCTCGGCCCCTACAAACTCCTTCAAGGCCAACTTCCGGCGCTGTTCAACGAACCGCTGACCTGGCTTTATTGCGTCTCGCCGATCCCCGCGATCACCCAGATACTCGGCAGCCGCGACCTCGGCTCGCTCGGCTACGTCGCCCAGTTCAACGCCACGTTCCGCTATGTCGTGATGAGCGGCCTGAGCATCTTCCTCTGCACCGCGTGGCTGGCCGCCCGCCTCCAGCCCCGCCTGCTGGATCGTTCCCGCGCCACCGGCAAAATCACCGATGAACGATCGCGCGGCACGCAAGTCTTCCGTCGCATCATGTTCCTCTGGTTCTTCGATCCGCAACGACGCAGCGGCGCGATCGGCGACTTCACCAATCCCGTCATGGTCAAAGAGTTCCGCACCCGCGCCCTGGGCCGCTCCCACTGGATGATGCGCCTCATCGGCGCGTGCATGATCGTCTCCCTCGCCCTCGCCCTGGCCGCCAGCACCTGGGCCGCGACGCAACCCGACAAGCTCGGCTACCTCGGCGGCGTGCTGGTCATCTTCCAGATGGCGCTGGTCCTGCTGATGACCCCCGCGTTGTCCGCCGGCCTCATCAGCTCCGAAATCGAATCACGCGGATGGCAACTGCTCCAGGTCACCCGCCTCAGCCCCCTGCGCATCATCGTCGGCAAACTGCTCAGCGTCGCGTGGACGCTGGCCATGCTGCTGGCGGCCACGATTCCCGGCTACGTCGTCCTGCTCGTCATCGACGCCGGTTACGCCGATCGCGTCGTCAATGTGCTGGTCTGCCTCGTGCTGTCCGCGGTGTTCGCCCTGTCGCTCGGCGCGGCATGCTCGTCGATCTTCCGCCGCACCGCCGTCGCCACCGCCGTCGCCTACCTGCTCATCATCGCCATGTCCGTCGGCACACTCGTCTTCTGGCTGGGCCAGGGCGTGCTGTTCGGCGAAGGACTCGTGGCGAAGGTGCTGACGATCAGCCCCGTCGCCGCCGCGCTGGCCGCGATGCGAATGCCCGGCTTCGAGCAATACCCCATCGTGCAATCGCACTGGATACTCATCGCAACCCTCACCGTGCTTTGCGTGCTGACCCTCTGGGCACGCGTCCGCATGCTCTGCCGACCGGATTGAACCGACATGAATCACCGCATTCAACGATATGTCTGTGTATTGATCGTCTCGCTGGCTCTGTGGTGCGGCGTGACATCGGCGCGGGCCGCTGAGGCGCTGGCTGCATCGGATGACCCGATGGCCGCCGATGTGTTGTTCGCCGTGCCACAACCCGCGCCGATCATCGAACCGGCCCAGATCGAAGCCCTCGCCAAAGCCGCCCGGCAACCCGATCAGGAAACGCGCCTCGCGGTGCTTCAAGCCATCGGCGAACACCACTTCACCCAACTGGCCGATGCCGTGAAATCATTGCTCAACGACGACCGCCCGCTGGTCCGCGCCGCCGCCGTGCAGACCGCCGAGCAACTGAAACTCACCGACACCGCCGCGACGATGCGACCCTGGCTCACGAGCGTCGAACCGAAATCCATCGAACAGATCAACCTGCTATTGGCCGTCGATCACGCGCTGGCGACGTTCGGCGATCACGAATCCCAGGCCGCATGGCTGGTGCGTATCAAGGACGCCCATCGCCCGACATCGCTGCGCGTCAGCGCGCTGCGTGCGCTTGCTGAGACTCACGTGGGTTTCCCCGCCGAGGTGATCGCCGCCGCGACCGATCCCAGCCAGCCCGCCGAGGCACGTCTTGCCGCCGCTGATGTCATCGCCACCTGCGGCCACCTGGTCGGTTTTGATCGATCCGGCGAACTGTTCGCACCCTACGACAAGCTGCTGGCCGGTTCGCTGATCGACCGGCTGGTCGCCGCGCGCATGTTGACCGGGGAAGGCGTGCCTGCCGCCTTACCGCTGCTTCAGCGCGCCGCCACCGACGCCGAACCCGCCGTGCGGGCCATCGCGCTGACCGAACTGAAGCGGCGGGGGGGCGACGCGCTGACACTGCCCATCATCGAAGCATCGCTGAAATCCGACGACCCGAAAGTCCGGCTTCTCGCCATCGAAGGTCTGCCGTTGCATCCGGTCGCGCAAAGCGTCGATCTGGCGACGGCAGCCCTGTCCGATGAACACCCCGACAATCGCACCGCCGCCCGCGCCTCGCTTCGGTCACTGGCGCAAACCCCCGCGCTCGATCAGCAGATTCGGCAGATGTTGCAACGTGAACTGGCCGGCGATGACGCGGTGAAACTGCCGTGGGGTCGCGCCGAGCAGTTGGCATTGCTGGCGCGCGATCTGGATGACAAGCCGTCCGCCGAATCGCTGACGAAGTTGCTGCGTCACGACCGCGTGGAAGTGGTCGTCGCAACGGTCAAGGCGCTTCGCCGGCTGGACGTGCCGTCCACCCGCGAGGCGGTGTTGTCGCTGTTGAAAACCATGATCGCACAGATGGAAGACAAGCAGAAAGTGAACGACCCCCAACGCGAGATTTGCCGCCAGGCGGCGATGACGCTGGGCGTGTGGCGGATGTCCGGGGGTGAGGCCGATGCGACCCTTCGCCGGGCGATCCCCAAGGAGCATCCGATGGGCCAGGCGCGCTCCGCGGCCATCTGGGCGCTGGGGCTGATTCACGAGGGTCGGTACAACGCGGCCCTGGCCGGGCCGCTGATCGGTCGCATCAACGACAACGCGGGCATGATGCCCGAAAGCGAAGATGTGCGATTGGCCGGCGTGGTGGCGCTGGGGCGGATGAAGAGTGAAAAATCGCTGGACATTTTGCGGAAATACCGGGAAACGAATCAGGACACGGATTCGATCCGGTATGCCGCGTGGTGGGCGGTCGGCCACATCACCGGCCAAACGACCGAAGCCCCGGCGGTCCAGGCGGGCCGGGTCCGCGTGCGGTTCCTCTCGCCGGCGCGATGACAGGGCCATCGCACGTTGCTGTTGCTCACGATCAGATGAGAAGCGGACGTCGCGCGACTCCCCGCCCGCTAAAGCGGGCGGGCCGAGTTATCCGCTGGGTCGTCGCGTGGTGGTTCGCGGAGCGGTACAATTGCACACCAACCCGTCCCCGTAGCTCAGTTGGATAGAGCACTGGTTTCCTAAACCGGAGGTCACAGGTTCGAGTCCTGTCGGGGATGTTGGGCGGAAGTGGAAAGTCGCAAGTGTGAGGAAAGTGGGAAGGCGGAAGTGGGAAGTGGGAAGTCGGAAGTATTTTATACGCGGGTCTTTACTTCCTACTTCCGACTTCCCACTTTCCCCACCACTTCCGCCTTCCCACTTCCGACTTTCCCCCAGTCCCTTTGGAGCAAGCATCTATGATTCGTCGTGCGATGGTGTGCGTCGTGATGTTCGTGTGGTGGATGATTCCTTGCGGGCTTGCGATGGCGCAGGTCAGTCGGACCGGTACGCTGTTCACGCCGGACACCGTGACGCAGCGCGCCCGGGAGATGGCGGAACATCCGTTCACCGAGCCGGACGTGCCGCTGCCCAAGGCGCTGCGCGATCTGGATTACGACCAGTACCGGCGGATTCAGTATCTGCCGACCTACGTCGTGCCGTGGAGCGACGCGGCGTTCCGGTTCCGGCCGTTCCACCGCGGGCATTTCCATGCCGATCAGGTGCGGCTGAACATCGTGACCGACGGCCGGTCGTATCCGTGGCGTTACGATTCGACGCAGTTCCAGTATGACAACGTGGTCGATCCGTCGAAGCTGCCGGCCGACCTGGGCTATGCGGGATTCAAGGTGCTCTGCCGGCTGAACCGCCCGGATCGGTGGGACGAGTTGATCTCGTTTCTCGGCGCCAGTTACTTCCGCGCGCTGGGTCAGGGGCAGGTTTACGGCACCAGTTGCCGGGGGCTGGCCATCGACACGGGGCTGAACATGGCGGAGGAGTTTCCCTATTTCCGCGAGTTCTGGGTGGCAGCCGACAACGGCGATTCCAATGACTCGGCGATCACGATTTACGCGCTGATGGACAGTCAGAGTCTGACCGGGTCGTATCAATTCATCGTCACGCCGGGCAAGGACACGACGGTCGCGGTTCATGCGACGATCTTCGCGCGGAAGGACATCACCAAGCTGGGGATCGCGCCGCTGACGAGCATGTACCACCACGGCAAGGCCGAGCCGGACCCCAACGACTACCGCCCGGAAGTGCATGACGCCGATGGTTTGCTGATCGCGATGGGGGACGGGCATTGGGTGTGGCGTGTGTTACGCAACCCGGCGGAGAATCAGGAAAGCTACTTCGTGATGGACAGTCCTCGCGGTTTCGGATTGATTCAGCGTGAGCGCGATTTCGCGCAGTACCAGGATTTTGAAGCGCACTATCATCAGAGGCCGAGCATCTGGATCGAGCCGATCGGTTCGTGGGGCAAGGGGACGCTGGACCTGATGGAACTGCACGATCCCGACGAGACGTTTGACAGCGTGGTGGCGCAGTGGACGCCGGAAAAACCGCTCAAGGCCGGCCAAAGCATGACGTTCGACTATCGCATGACGACGATGCTGGGCGAGCCGGTGCAGCATCCGGGCGGTCGATGCGTGGCGACGCGGCGGGGCTTCACGCATTCGGGGGAATTGCGATACGTGCTGGATTTCACCGGGCCGGAGCTGGCGAAACTGGCCGAGAGCGATCCGCCGAAGGCCGACGTGCTGGTCAACAATCAGAAGCCGCGTAATCTGGTGGTGCAGCCCCATCCGTACATTCAGGGCTGGCGTGTGAGTTTCGACATGCCGCGGGACCGCAAGGGCAAGACCATTGAGATGCTCGCCAAGCTGGTGTATGGCGGGCGTGACGTGACCGAAACGTGGAGCGACCGTTGGCCCTGAACGAGCATGAGTCGGTTGGCGATCACAACGTCGGTGCCGCGCCTTGTGACGGCGATGCGTCGCTGGCGCGGGCACAACTCTATCTTCATGCCTGCGGCGTGCCGGACGAAGCATCGGCGACGATGACGCGCCAATTGCAAGCCGCGACCGACCCCGACGCGCCCCCGGAAGTTCGCACACGGATGCTGGTGGATCGGGCGATGGCGCTGGGCCGACCGGCGCTGGACGAGCTGGCCCTGCCGGTGATTTTGCCGGCGATCCGGCAGCGGCGTCCGGTGCATCGCCAGAAACTGGGCAAACCGCTGGCGATGCTTCGGCCGGGGTGGTGGCTGGCGCCGTGGTGCCGGTTGTTGCGGCGGCGGGCGCGAAGGGGGAACGATGACTGACCGACGCGCCATCGCCATCGACCCTTCGCTGTGGACGCGCGTTTCGCTGGGCCTGCTGGTCATGGTGACGACCTGGCTGGGCGCGTGGATGTTCATGGATGTGCTGTTCAGCGACGGCGTGCAACCGCCCGATGTGCCGCTGCTGATGCTGTTCGTGTTGCTGTTTTTATGGATCGCGCTGGGATTCTGGAACGCGACGCTGGGGTATTTCCGCTGCATGGCGCAGGGCGAGGCCGGGCCGGTCGTTTCGCCGCTGGGGCCTGAAATCGACACCTGGCCGGTGACGGCGATCCTCGTGCCGATCTACAACGAAGACCCGCATCGCGTGATGGCCGGCGTGCGGGCGACTTACGAATCGCTGGCGTCGGTGAGGCACGGCGACCGCTTCGTGTTCTTCATTCTCAGCGACACCAACAAGCCCGATTGCTGGCTGGCGGAGGAACGGGCGTGGCATGATCTGGTGGGGGCGATGAACGCCGACGGTCGGATTTTTTATCGCCGCCGGCCCCGCAACCTCGGACGCAAGGCCGGCAACATCGAAGACTTCTGCGAGCGGTGGGGGGGCGATTACCGCTACCTGATTATTTTCGACGCCGACAGCGTGATGAGCGGCCCGACGCTGGTGGAGATGGTCCGACGCATGGAAACCGACGCGGGGATCGGCATCTTGCAGGCCCCGCCCACGCCCGTGAATCAGCATTCGATCTTCGCCCGCGCCCAGCAGTTCGCCGCCGGTGTGTACGGACGCATCTTCACCGCCGGCTTCGCGCTGTGGACGCAGGAAGATGGCAACTACTACGGCCACAACGCCATCCTCCGCACCCAGGCGTTCATCGAACACTGCGGCCTGCCGCTGCTGCCCGGACGCGCGCCGCTCGGCGGGCCGATCCTCAGCCACGATTTCGTCGAGGCCGCACTGATGCGCCGCGCCGGCTTCAAGGTCGTCATCGCCCACGACCTGTCCGGCAGCTACGAGGAATGCCCCGCCACGCTCATCGACTTCGCCCAGCGCGATCAACGCTGGTGTCAGGGCAACCTTCAGCATTTGCGCGTGGTCGTGCGATACGGCCTGCATCCGCTCAGCCGCGTGCATCTGCTCATCGGCGCGATGTCATACCTGAGCAGCCCGCTGTGGCTTTTGTTCATGCTGCTGGGCGTCGTTTCGGCCGGCGCGGGGCATCTGCCGCCGACCGCGCCGCTGCGCAGCGGGCTGACGTATCTGACCTCGCCGCAACAGGCGCTGCTGCTGTTCGGAGTCACTTTGCTGCTGCTGTTCGGCCCGAAACTCTGGAGCTTCATGCTGCTGTGGCAGGAGACACGCCGCTTGCACGCACTGGGCGGCGACGCGGCGGCGCTGTGGAGCGTCCTGGCCGAGACCGCCATCTCCGTTCTCACCGCGCCCATGCTGATGGTCTTTCACACCACCTTCGTCGTGATGACGTTTCTCGGCAAAAAAGTGACGTGGGGGCCGCAGCGACGCATCACCTCCGGCATCCACTGGAGCGAGGCGGCGAAGGTGCATTGGCCCCACACGTTGCTCGGCGCGGCGATGGTGGCCGGCGTGGCGTGGTGGTCGCCCGTCCTGTCGTGGTGGATGTCGCCCGTCACGGTGCCGCTCCTGCTGTCGATCCCCATGTCCGTTTGGCTAAGTCACCGCCGCTTGGGGGAAATCTTCCGGGGGTGGGGATGGTTCGTCACACCGGAAGAGACCGAGCCGCCGATGGTGCTGATCCGGCAACGCGAACTGACCGCCCAACCGGAGATCGCCCCGGCCTGCGAGGATTTCCAGGCCGTGCTGACCGACCCCCGGAGGTTGTCGCTGCATCTGGCGATCATGCGCGCCTACGAACCGGCGGGGTTCGGCCCGGCGCCACGCGAACTGCTCGACCGGCTCGACGATCTGTCCCCCGCTGAAAAACTCGCCCTCCTCGGCGACCCCAACCTGCTGACCGAAGCCCACCGCCAGGTCTGGCGCGATTGGCCCCTGCCGCGATTGGCCGAATCGGTGAAAAACTGACAGGAGACGGGGAAAGGGGGAAGTGGGGAGTGGGGGGAAAGTCGGAAGTGGGAAGTCAAGACCCGCGTATAAAATTCTTCCGACTTCCGACTTCCGACTTCCGACTTCCGACTTCCGACTTCCGACTTCCGACTTCCGACTTCCGACTTCCGACTTCCGACTTCCGACTTTCCTCTATGCGAAAAAGTGTGCGGCGTTGACATGCGGAGGGCAATACGGTACACCTGAATCGCAATGCAGTCGGAGATGAGGTCCGCACATTCAACCAGACATCCGCCGGGTGATCGGCGGAGGATCGGAGCGACTGCCATGGGATTACGGGAAAACCTGCTGACCGAGCCGGTGATGAAACTGGCGATGCGTGTGTTAATCACGGTCAGGCCGAGCACGACGGTGCGACAGGCGTGCGAGGCGATGCGTCAGGCGAAGCTGGGCGCGGTGATTGTCGTGGATGACGCGGGGCATCCGCTGGGCATGTTCAACGAAAAATTGCTGATTCGTCTGATGGCGGGGGATGCCGGTCAACTGGACGATCCGGTGTCCAAGCATATGACGCACAACGTGGTATGCATGAGGGAGACGGGCACGATCGCGCAGCTGATCGCCACGATGCAGGGGCGCAAGCTCCGCTGGATATGCGTGGTGGACGCTGGGGGGAAGGCGACGGCGTTGACGGGATTGCGCGGGGTGATGGAGTATGTGGTGGAGCATCATCCGAGGAGCGTGAAGGTTCAGCCGATGCGGGCGAATTTGTCGATGGATCAAAGGGAGGGCGCATAACATGGTCAAGCGGGAACGACGCAAACCGGCACCGGGCGAGTTTGAGGATCCGTTGAGCAACTACGATCCGCCGGTGTACGCCGACGAGTTGGAGGAATCGTTGTGCGAGGACGCGGTGACGGTGATTGAGCATCAGCCGTTCAGCGCGATGCGGGGCGGGCAGACGGTGCGCGAGGTGTTGGCGCATATGTCGCAGGAGAACGTGGCGTGCGTGGTGCTGGTGGACGATGACAACAAACCGACGGGTGTTTTTTCGGAGCGGGACGTGCTGAACCGCGTGCTGGATCATTACGCGGAACTGGCGGATCATCCGGTGGATGAGGTGATGACGCACGATCCGGTGGTGGTGTATCCGACGGACACGCCGGCGAGGGTGTTGAACGTGATGGTGACGGGGGGATTTCGTCACGTGCCGCTGGTGGACGCGGATCGGCGACTGATCGGCGTGATCGGGGCGCGCCGGACGACGGGTTATTTGCAGCGATACTTCACGGACATCGCGGGGCTGTGAGGAAAGTGGGAAATCGGAAATCGAAAGGCGGAAGTCGCAAGCGGCCGGCCGCCTTTTTTTGTTTCCGGGATTTCGCCCCCGCCTTCCGCTTTGCTTTCGTGTGTCATATGTGGAATAACATATTTCACATATGGAACCCCCGACCACGACAAACGATCCGGTGCCGGCTTTGGGGCGGGGGCTGGCGCCGCTGGAACGGCTGCACCGGCAGGGGGCGTGTTCGCGGGAGCAACTGGCGGCGGACAGCGGCTGGCCGAAGAGTTCGGTGATGCGGTTGTTGAGATCGCGGGTCGCCCGCGCGTTCGGCGACGTGCGCAAGCGGCTAACGCGGGAGCGTTCATGAGCGTCGATGCGTGGATTACTTTGACGGTGCTGATCGGCCTGGTGTCGTTGCTGGTGTTCACGCGCTATGCGGCTGATCTGGTATTGGTCGGGGCGTTGACGGTGTTGATGGTGGCGCCCGTGCCGACGGATCAGGGGTGGAAAATCGGCGTCATCACGATCGCGCAGGGATTGATCGGATTGAGCAATCCGGGCATGGTGACGGTGGCGGTGTTGTTCGTGGTGGCGGCGGCGATGCGGGAGACGGGGGCGTTGGATTTCGTGACGCAGCGATTGCTGGGCCGACCGAGGACGCTGGCGTCGGCGCAGTTTCGGATGATGTTGCCGGTGGCGGGGTTGAGCGCGTTTCTGAACAACACGCCGATCGTGGCGATGATGATTCCGATCATCACGGACTGGGCGAGGAAGAATCGCATCAGTGTGTCGAAGCTGCTGATACCGCTGAGCTATGCGACGATACTGGGGGGGACATGCACGCTGATCGGCACGAGCACGAACCTGGTGGTGAACGGGTTGATGATCGTCAAGGACGGGAAGGGATTGGGGTTGTTTGATCTGGCGTGGGTGGGCGTGCCGTGCGCGGTGATCGGATTGGGGTATTTGATGCTGACGGGCCGGCGGTTGCTGCCGGAGCGGAAGGCGGTGGCGGCGGAACTGGACGACCCGCGGAAATACACCGTGGAGATGCTCGTGGAGATCGGCAGTGTTTTGGTGGACAAGACGATCGAGCAGGCGGGGCTGCGTCATTTGCCGGGGTTGTATCTGGCGGAGATCAGCCGGGCGGAGCAGCGGATCGTGGCGGTGGGTCCGGGCGAGAAATTGCGGGAGAGCGACCGGCTGGTGTTCGTGGGGATCGTGGAATCGGTGGTGGACTTGCAGAAGATTCGCGGGCTGGTGCCGGCCACGACGTCGGTGTTCAAACTGGAAGGTTCGCGGAGCCGGCGCGGATTGTTCGAGGCGGTGGTGTCGGATCAATGCCCGCTGGTTCGGCGGACGATTCGTGAGGGGAGGTTCCGCACGGTTTACAACGCGGCGGTGATCGCGGTGTCACGATCAGGCCAGCGGATCGTGAAAAAGATCGGCGACATCGTGTTGCAGCCGGGCGATACGTTGTTGGTGGAGGCCGGGCCGGACTGGTTAGAGCGGCATCGCAATGACCGGGATTTTTATTTGGTGAGCGCGGTGGATGGTTACACCCCGCCGCGGCATGACCGGGCGTGGGTGGCGCTGGTGATATTGCTGGCGATGGTGGCGTTCGCGGCGACGGGGATCGTGTCGATGTTACAGGCGGCGATGGTGGCGGGGGGATTGATGCTGCTGACGCGGTGTCTGAGCGGATCGGCGGCGAGGCGGAGCGTGGACTGGTCGGTGCTGCTGGTGATCGCGGCGGCGTTCGGCATCGGTCAGGCGATGGAAGTCAGCGGCGCGGCGGCCAACATCGCGCATGGGCTGATCGGCTTGGGCGGGCATAATCCCTATGTGATGCTCGCGCTGGTGTATCTGGTGACGATGATTTTCACGGCGTTCATGACCAACAACGCGGCGGCGGTGCTGCTGTTCGCCATCGCCGGATCGGCGGCGGGGCAGATCGGCGTCAGCCCGATGCCGTTCTACATCACCGTGATGATGGCGGCGAGCAACGACTTCGCCACGCCCATCGGCTACCAGACGAACCTGATGGTGTGGGGGCCGGGCGGGTATCGGTTCAGCGACTACACGCGGATCGGTTTGCCGCTGTCGCTGATATTGTGGGCGGTGACGGTGGCGATCGTGCCGAGGGTTTGGCCGTTTTGAGAATGAATCAACCACAGAGGCACAGAGGCACAGAGATGAAACATATGAATAATTTCTTATCTCTGTGTCTCTGTGCCTCTGTGGTTAATCCGTCTGTATAATCATCACGATGTTCGACAATCTGAAAAATCTGGGTCAGTTGATGAAGGTCGCGGCGGCGGCGAAGGAAAAGGCCGCGGTGATGCGGAAGGAACTGGAAGCGGCCCGCATCATCGGCGAGAGCGGCGGGGGGGCCGTGCGCGTCACGATGGACGGCAAGGGCAAAGTGTTGCGACTGGACATCGAACAGGCGCTGTTCGTCGGATTGTGCGGCGATGACAAGGTGATGGCGGAGGAACTGATCGCGGCGGCGATGAACGACGGACAGGAAAAGATGCAGGCGATGGTGATGGAAAAGACACGGGAACTGACCGGCGGGATGGACCTGCCGGGGCTTGAAAATTGATGAAGATGATTTCGGATTTCGGATTGCGGATTGCGGATTTGAAGAAACGTCCGGCGCAATCCCCCAATCCGAAATCCGAAATCCGCAATCCGCAATGAATACCAACCCCGCCTACACCGATTCGATGAACCGATTGATCGCCGAGTTCGCGCAACTTCCGGGGATCGGGCGGCGGACGGCGGAGCGGCTGGCGTTTCATGTGCTGAAAAGTTCGCCGGACGAGGCGATGAAACTGGCGAAGGCGATCGAGGATGTCAAGACGCACGTGCGGCACTGTTCGGTGTGCTTCAACCTGACGGAGGCCGACCCGTGCCCGATCTGCGACGCGGCGGCGAAGGGCAAACGCAACCCCCGGAAGATTTTGGTGGTGGAGCAGCCGAAGGATGTGATTTTGTTGGAACAGACGGGAGTGTATGACGGGGTGTATCACGTGTTGCTGGGGCGGATCGCGCCGCTGGAGGGCGTGGGGTCGGGCGATCTGACGATCGCCGCGCTGGAGGATCGCGTGGCGGCATTGGCGGGCAGCGGCGATGTTCCGGGGGCGGGGGTGGAAGTGATTCTCGGCACCAACCCGAACCTCGAAGGCGATGGCACGGCCCTGGCGGTGGCGCAGCGACTGACGCGCCGGCCCGGCGTGGCCGAGGAACAGGTACACATTTCCCGTCTGGCCAGGGGGCTGCCGGCGGGGTCGCAACTGGATTACGCCAACAAATCGGTCTTGTCCGACGCGATTGTCAGCCGGACGAAGATGGGATAAGTTTCTCGGCATCCGTGTCTTACACGCTTGTCAAGTAAAAAACAAGCAAAACCGTTGCCAAAACGCCGGTTCATGGTTGTGATTTTTGAAAATGGCGATAAGCTGAGGGGGCGGATGGTCGAATGATATGAAGTCGGAAGTGGGAAGGCGGAAGGCGGAAGTATGAGGCGGCGTGCCTCGGTTTGAACTTCCGCCTTCGAGTTTTGAGTTTTCAGGATAAGCCACGATGAGGATCGACTCTGGACAGTACATGCGGATGGAGCAGCGGATGAAGCTGTCGCCGCGCATGATTCAGTCCATGGAGATACTCCAGCTCCCCGCGATGGCGCTGGAGGAGCGCATCGAACAGGAATTGGAACAGAACCCCGTCCTCGAACTGCGCGAGCCGGAAGCACCCAAGGAGCAGCCCGACACCGACCGCACCCCCGAAGAAGAGCGGCCCATGCTCGCCCACGATTCGGAAGCCGGCCAATCGACCAGCGAAGATTTCCAACGACTCAGCGACTATGCCGATTCCGAACCGGACACCTGGTCGCAGAACGTCAACGAGTCCAGCGAATATCGCCCGACCATCCGATACGACGGCGAGCGCGACGCCAAGATGGACGCGATGGCCAACACCGCCGCGCGCACCGATCCGCTGGTCGATCAATTGCTTGACCAGTGGCGCTACGTCGATGTGCCGGACGACATGCGCAAGATCGGCGAACACCTCATCGGCTACATCGATGACGACGGCTACCTTCGCACGCCGATGGATGATGTCGTCCGCATGGCCCCGCCGAATGTCACGATCCCCCGGCTGGAGCAAGCGCTCGTCGAAATCCAGCATCGTCTCGAACCGACGGGCATCGGTGCGCGTGATCTGCGCGAATGTCTGCTGCTCCAGATCGAATCGCTGCTCAACAGCGATGAACTGGAGGCCGAACGCGATGAGGATGAAC